>NZ_JAQQPR010000035.1:0-74204 GCF_036688705.1 Duganella sp. S19_KUP01_CR8
CCCCATTACAGCATGAGCCCGGCTGTTTAGCCGGGCTCATGCTGTAATGGGGGACCTGACCCCGGATTGATTATTTCTTGGCCAGATCCTTCTTCACGCCCACCTCGGCCCGCACTATCGTGGTCTCCGGTTTGGCCAGCTGCACCGGCAAGCCTTTCAGGTGGTTCAGCGCCTGCGCCAGCTGGAAATCGTCGGCGCTGCCGTATTCCAGCGGCTTGCGTTTCTTCTCCAGCGCCACGATGCGCAGCTGTTCTTCCAGCTCGTCGCGCTTGCTCTTGGCGATTTCCTGGTCGCGGTCGTTCGTCAGGTGCTTGTCGAGGTCGGCTTCGCGGGTGCGCAGCGCGTTCAGGCCGTCGCCGTCGGCGTTTTCATCCACCGCCAGGTCCGGCACGATGCCCTTGGCCTGGATCGAACGGCCGTTCGGCGTGTAGTAGCGCGCCGTGGTCAGCTTGACGGCGGTGTCGGCGGTCAGCTGGCGGATGGTTTGCACCGAACCCTTGCCGAAGGTCTGGGTGCCGATGATGTCGGCCCGTTTGTAATCCTGCAGCGCGCCGGCGACGATTTCCGAGGCCGAGGCCGATCCGGTGTTGACCAGCACCGCCATCGGCACCTGCTTGATCGCGGCCGGCAGCTTGGCCAGCGCGTCGCTGTCGTTGCGCAGCGCATAGTATTCGGGACGGCCGTAGAAGATCTGCTTGGAGTCCGGCAGCTGGCCGTTGGTCGAGACGATGGCCGCATCCTTGGGCAGGAAGGCCGCCGCCACGCCGATCGCGCCTTGCAGCACGCCGCCCGGGTCGTTGCGCAGGTCCAGCACCAAGCCCTTGATGTTCGGGTCCTGTTTGTACAATTCGATAATCTTGGCGGCCAGGTCATCGACGGTCGGCTCCTGGAACTGCGAGATGCGCAGCCATGCATAGCCAGGCTCGACGATCTTGCCCTTGACGCTCTTCTGGTGGATCTCTTCGCGCGTGATGTTGAACACCAGCGGCTCGGCCTCGCCCTTGCGCAGGATCGTCATGCTGACCTTGGTGTGCGGCTCGCCGCGCATCTTCTTGACCGACTCGTCCAGGCTCAAGCCCTTGACCGGCGTGTTGTCCAGGCGGGAGATCAGGTCGCCCGCCTTGATGCCGGCGCGCCAGGCCGGTGAATCCTCGATCGGCGCGACGATCTTGATGTAACCGTCCTCGCTCTGGCCGATCTCGATGCCGAGGCCGACGAACTTGCCCTGCGAGCCTTCGCGCAGTTCGGCGTAGGCTTTCTTGTCCAGGTAGGCGGAATGCGGGTCCAGCGAGGCCACCATGCCGGAGATGGCTTCGGTCAGCAGCTTCTTGTCTTCGACTTTTTCAACGTAGTCGGACTTGATCAGGCCGAATACGTCGGCCAGCTGGCGCAGTTCCTCCAGCGGCAGCGGCGGGTCCACCGGCTTTTGCGCCATGGCGGAAAATTGCAGGGACACAGCGATGCCGGCGATGACGCCCAGGCCGACCAGTCCGGAATTCTTTAATTTCTTGCCCATGTTTCACCTATCGAAGCTGTTGCCGACAGCCGTCGCCGGTGGGCCACCCCGCCGCAACGCGCTTGAGTTGAGTATAAACCTGATTCCCGGCAAACGTAGTAGCCGTCGCGAAATCATTTATACCTTTACGAGAATTTACAACGCTTGCCGTTGACTTTTAAAGCACACCAGCGCCCGCTTGGCGTTGCGTCAAGTTTGCTGTTTTGTATGCAGTGTATCCTTCACGTTCACGTCGGTAAGCAATTGTAAGAAGTCCTGTAACGGCGGGGGCCGCGACCTAAACTGAACTCGTATTTCTCTCTACCCTGAAGTGGTTTTTGCCTGCGCCCCAAGCGCAGGCTTTTTTTTATCTACGGAGCTCATATGCGTACTAGTTTCTGTTTCAAGTTGCAGCGCGTGACTGTCGCGCTGGCCCTGAGCGCGGCCTTGCTGCCGGCCTTCGCGCTGCCTGTCATGGAAATGCGCGCCGAGGACTTCCTGCCGATGGCGGCCGAGCTGAAAAAATCGCTGAACCTGAACGCCAACCAGCAAGTGCTGTGGCAGCAGACCGAAAGCAAGACCCGCAACCTGCTGCGCGAGCGCCAGTCGCGCCGCGAACACCTGCAGGCGGCCACGCTGGAAGGCAGCAAGAACGCCAATGTCGAGCTGCGCGACCTGGCCAAGGCGGTGGACGAGGAAACCACCGCCAGCGCGCTGGAGGAAAAGCTGATGCGCGAATGGTGGCTGACCGTCAACGATGCCTTGAATGAAACCCAGCGCCAGGCGGTGGTGCAGCTGGTCGGCGAACAATTGATGCGGGTGCCGGACAACGGCGCCCGCAGCGGCGGGGCGCCGCGCAAGGAAGAGGGCGGCGAGCAGCATCGCGGCGGCCGCAAGGGCGGCATGGGGGGCAGCATCGGCGGCCCCGGCGGCGCCAGCATCAGTCTGCCGGGTGGCTAAGCAGCCCGTCGTTCCCGCGCAGGCGGGAACCCATGCTGAGTATCCGGTCTGGCTCAGTATAGATTCCCGCTTTCGCGGGAATGACGCGGGCCGGTGTGTATCGTAAAGTAAAAATCGGCCTGCCGGCCCTTTTGCCAGCAGGGCTGCCGGTAGAATGTGCAGCCTATGAGCAAACTGATTTCCTTCGCCTGTCTGGCCCTGTTGGGCGCCTCCGACGTTTATGCGCAAACCGAAACCGCCCCTGCCAAGCCGACCCTGGGTCCGGACGGCAAGCCCGTGCCCCAGGTCACCATCAGCGGCGGCCGCGCCAGCGACATGGATGAACGCCGCAATTCGGTGGCCGGCAAGCAGGTCTACGGCCGCGAGGAGCTGGACCGCAACGGCGACAGCAACCTCGGCGACATCCTCAAGCGCCTGCCGGGCGTGACCATCGGCGGCCGTCCCGGCCGTGGCGGCGACGTGCGCATGCGTGGCATGGGCAACGGCTACACGCAGGTGCTGCTGAACGGCGAACGGCCGCCGGCCGGCTTCTCGATGGAATCGCTGTCGCCCGACCAGGTCGAGCGCGTGGAAATCATGCGCGGCCCGATCGCCGAGCACAGCACGCGCGCCATCGCCGGCACCATCAACATCATCCTGCGCGACGGCTACCAGCAAAAAGACAAGCAGCTCAAGTTCACCGACAGCATCGAGCAGGGCCGCCATGCGCCGAACGTCTCGCTGACGGTGCCGGGCAAGGTGGGCAGCCTGACCTGGCTGCTGACCGGCTCGGTCTTCGAGAACCGCCAGCACGACCAGACCGAAACCATCAACCGCGACACCCGCGAAGACGGCGTGGTGCTCAAGGACCAGAACGTTCTCGACGAAACCAAACGCACCTCGCGCGGCCTCCACCTGACGCCACGCCTGTCTTATAAATTCGACAGCGGCGATACGCTGAACTTCCAGCCTTTCCTGATGGTCAACCGCAGCGACGGCAACTCGCGCAGCGACCTGACGCAGAACTTCGGCCTGGTGCCGACGGCTTTGCAGCAGCCGCCCGAATACAACCTGGCGCTGACCGGCACCCATGCGGAATCGACCTTTTTCCGCGGCTTCGGCAACTGGGTGCACAAGCTGCAAGGCGCGTCCAAACTGGACGTCAAGTTCGGCTTCGGCACCGGCCACAGCGACAGCGACTCGCTGCGCTATCAATACGACAACGCCGGCAATCTGCTGCAACGCTACACCGACGACGCCACCGTGCGCGACCGCAGCGCCAGCAGCGGCGGCAAGTACACCACGCCGCTCGGCAAGGAGCACTCGCTGGCGGCCGGCTGGGATGTCGAGCTGGGCCATCGCGTCGAGACCAAGACTTCGCTGGACAAGAACGGCGTGTCGCAGTTCGGCGATTCCGGCGACAACCTGACCGCCGACACCCGCCGCCTGGCCGTGTTCGCGCAGGACGAGTGGGACATCAACAAGCAGTGGTCGGGCTACGCCGGCTTGCGCTGGGAAGGCATACGCACCACCAGCACCCGTGCCGGCCAGGACATCAGCAACACCAGCAGCGTGCTGAGCCCGTTGCTGCACGGCGTCTACCGCATACCCGATCACGACAAGGACCAGATCCGCGCCAGCCTGACCAAGAGCTACAAGGCCGCCAACATCCAGGACCTGATCGCCTTGCCGTCGCTGTCGCGCCTGAACAGCGCCACCCGGCCCGACCGCACCGGCAACCCCGACCTGAAGCCCGAACTGGCGACCGGCCTGGACTTCGCGTACGAACACTACCTGGGTCGCAGCGGCATCATCACGGCCGGCGGCTTCATCCGCGACATCAAGGACCTGATCCGTCGCGAGCTGACCTTGCAGAACACGCCGACCGGACCGCGCTGGGTGTCGACGCCGGCCAACATCGGCCACGCGCGCACCAAGGGCATCGAGCTGGAGGCCAAGCTGCAATTGCAGGAGCTGATCGCGGACGGTCCGGCGATCGACTTCCGTTCCAACTACAGCCGTTTCTGGTCCAGCGTGGACGGCATTCCCGGCCCCAACAACCGGCTCGACGCGCAGCCGAAGCAGACCGCCAATGTCGGCCTGGACTACCGCCTGAAACCGGTGCCGCTGACCCTGGGAGCCAGCCTGAACTGGACGCCGGAAACCGTCATCCAGAGCAGCACCGAGCAGGTGGTGACCAGCAGCCGCAAGCGCTCGTTCGACGCCTACGGCCTGTGGAAGTTCAACCCGCGCAATCAAGTCCGCGTTTCTGCAAATAATTTAATGGCGGAAGACGCCCTCGGTAGTAATATCGTGACCACCAATGGCCTGGCACAACTGGCCAACACGACCAACCAGACTTACCTGGTCTGGAGCGTCAAATACGAGATGAAATTCTGACCAAGAAGGAAATGCAGTGAAACGATACTTGCTGAGCACGCTTACCCTGAGCCTGATGACCGCCTTCGCCGGCGCCGCCGTAGCCGCCGATGCGGCCCCGGTGTCCGGCATCGCCACCCAATACATCGACGCCAGCGTGCGTCCGCAAGACGACTTCTACCACTACCTGAACGGCGAGTGGCTGAAGACGACGCAAATCCCCGAAGACAAATCCAGCTGGGGCACCTTCGCCAAGCTGCGCGACGATGTGCTGCCGCAGCTGCGCGCCATCATCGAAGCGGCCGAGGCCGACAAGAACCGCAAGGCCGGCAGCGACGCCCAGAAAATCGGCGACCTGTACGCCAGCTTCATGGACGAGAAAAAACTGGAAGCGCTGGGCATCAAGCCGCTGGCGGGCGAACTGAACCGCATCCGCGCCATCAAGGACAAGAAGGCCTTCCCGATGCTGATCGCCCACCTGGACGAGATCGGCGTCGGCGCGCCGTACGGCATCTACGTCAGCCAGGATGCGCGCGAATCGACCAAGTACGCGGTCGGCATCTCGCAAAGCGGCCTGGGCCTGCCGGACCGCGACTACTACCTGAAAAAAGACGACGCCAAGATGGTGGACACGCTGGCCAAGTACGAAGCGCACGTGGCCAAGATCCTGACGCTGGGCGGAGACAAGCACGCCGCCGCCAGCGCCAAGGCCGTGGTCGCGCTGGAGACCGCGCTGGCCGAGGTGCAGTGGACCAAGGTCCAAAACCGCGACCCGGTCAAACGCTACAACAAGATGTCGATCGCCAAGCTGTCCGAGCTGGCGCCTGGCTACGACTGGCAGCACGCGCTGGCGGCGGCCGGCGTGGCGAACAAGATCGATTACGTCATCGTCAACCAGCCGAGCTACCTGGAGGGCTTCAACGCCACGCTGGAGAAGACCGACCTGGCGACCTGGAAATCCTATTTCGAATGGCAGCTGCTGCGCCGCGCCTCGCCTTACCTGTCGAAGGACTTCGCCGACGCCAACTTCGATTTCTACAGCACCGTGCTGACCGGCGTGGCCGTCAAGCCGCCGCGCTGGAAATCGGCGGTGAGCCTGGTGGAGGGCAGCCTGGGCGAAGTGCTGGGCAAGCTGTACGTCGGCCAGCACTTCCCTCCGGAGCGCAAGGCGCGCATGGAAGAGCTGGTGAAGAACCTGCTGGCCTCGTACAAGGCCAGCATCGACACGCTGGACTGGATGAGTCCGGAAACCAAGCAGCAAGCGCAAGCCAAGCTGGCCAAGTTCACGCCCAAGATCGGCTACCCGAACAAGTGGCGTGACTACTCGTCGCTGGCCATCGTCAAGAGCGACCTGGTGGGCAACGCCATGCGCGCCTCGGTGTTCGGCCACCAGCGCATGGTCAACAAGCTGGGCAAGCCGGTCGACCGCGAAGAGTGGGGCATGACGCCGCAGACCATCAACGCCTACTACAATTCGACGATGAACGAGATCGTGTTCCCGGCGGCGATTTTGCAACCGCCGTTCTTTGACGCCAAGGCCGACGACGCCGTCAACTACGGCGCCATCGGCGCGGTGATCGGTCACGAAATCAGCCACGGCTTCGACGACAAGGGCAGCCAGTCCGACGGCGACGGCAACCTGCGCGACTGGTGGACCAAGGAAGACCGCGCCAATTTCAAGGCCAAGGCCGACGCGCTGACCAAGCAGTACGACGGTTACAGCCCGATCAAGGGCTACAACGTCAACGGTTCGCTGACCTTGGGCGAGAACATCGCGGACAACAGCGGCGTCTCGATCGCCTACAAGGCCTACAAGCTGTCGCTGGGCGGCAAGGAAGCGCCGGTGATCGACGGCCTGACCGGCGACCAGCGCTTCTACATGGGCTTTGCGCAAGTGTGGCGCAGCAAGACGCGCGACGCCCAGCAGATCGTGCTGATCAAGACCGACCCGCACTCGCCGGGCCAGTTCCGCGCCAACGGCACGATGGTCAACCAGCCGGGCTTCTACGAAGCCTTCGGCGTGAAGCCGGGCGACAAGATGTATGTTGCGCCGGAACAGCGCGTGATCATCTGGTAAGCGCTTAACCGCCGTAAAAACGCACAAAAAGGCCACCCAGTGTGGCCTTTTTGCTATTGTTCTAAGACTAGCCTATACAACCATGGAGATAGACTTGAAAGCACATATGTTAAGCGCGCTGATGTTGGCGCTGCTGGCTTCGGCCGGCGTCCAGGCACAACAAAAAATCTCGGGCGTGGACGTGGGCGAAATCAACGCCGCGGTGCGCCCGCAGGACGATTTCTTCCTCAACCTGAACGGCAAGTGGCTGGCCAAGACCGCCATCCCGGCCGACAAATCGAGCTGGGGCTCGTTTGAGAAGCTGGACGACGACACCAAGCCGCAACTGCGCGCCATCATCGAGGCGGCCGCCGCCGATCCGAACAAGACGCCCGGCTCCGACGCCCAGCGCATCGGCGATTTCTTCGCCAGCTATATGGACGAAGCCAAACTGGCGGAAGTGGGCCTGACCCCGCTGCACGCCGAGCTCGACCGCGTGGCCGCGCTCAAGGACAAGAAGGAAATCCCGGCCCTGATCGCCCGTTTCAACCGCTACGGCGTGACCGCGCCCTACGGCTTCGCCATCCACCAGGACAACAAGGATTCGACCAAATACGTGGCCGACCTGGTCCAGGACGGCCTGAGCCTGCCGGACCGCGACTACTACCTGAAAAAGTCGGACAAGAAGATGGCCGACACGCTGGCCAAGTACCAGCAGCACGTGACCAAGATGCTGACCCTGGCCGGCAACGCCAACCCGGCGGCCGACGCCAAGGCCATCGTCGCGCTGGAGACCGAGCTGGCGAAGATCCAGTGGACCAAGGTCGAGCTGCGCGACCCGGTCAAGGCCTACAACAAGGTGCCGCTGGCCGGCCTGTCCAAGCTGGCGCCGGGCTACGACTGGACCACGTGGCTCAACGACACCGGCATCGCCGGCAAGGTCGACTACGTCATCGTCAGCCAGCCCAGCTTCATCAGCGGCTTCAACAAGGTGCTGAACAAGACGCCGCTGTCGACCTGGCAGGCGTGGTTCCGCTGGCAGGTGATCCACGCCAGCGCGCCTTACCTGGCGAAGGATTTCGCGCTGGAGAACTTCGCCTTCTACGGCACCGTGCTGAGCGACACCAAGGAACAGGAGCCGCGCTGGAAGCGCGCGGTCAACGCCACCGACGGCGCGCTGGGCGAGAGCCTGGGCAAGCTGTACGTGGAGCAGCACTTCCCGGCCGAGCGCAAGGCGCGCATGGAGGCGCTGGTGCAGAACCTGCTGGCGGCCTTCAAGCAAAGCATCAACACGCTGGACTGGATGGGCCCGGTCACCAAGGAGCAGGCGCAGGCCAAGCTGGCCAAGTTCATGGTCAAGATCGGCTATCCGAACAAGTGGCGCGATTACTCGTCGCTGGTGGTGGTCAAGGATGACCTGGTGGGCAATGTCCGCCGCTCGCGCGAGTTCGACTACAACAAGGAAGTGAACAAGCTCGGCAAGCCGGTTGACCGCGACGAATGGGGCATGACGCCGCAGACCATCAACGCCTATTACAACCCGGAGCTGAACGAGATCGTATTCCCGGCCGCCATCCTGCAACCGCCGTTCTTCAACGCCGACGCCGACGACGCCGTCAACTACGGCGCCATCGGCGCGGTGATCGGCCACGAGATCAGCCACGGCTTCGACGACCAGGGCGCCCAGTACGACGGCGACGGCAACCTGCGCGACTGGTGGACCAAGGCCGACCACAAGAACTTCGCCGCCAAGAGCAAGATGCTGGTCAAGCAGTACAACGCCTTCAGCCCGGTCAAGGGCTACCACGTCAACGGCGAACTGACCTTGGGCGAGAACATCGCCGACAACTCCGGCGCGGCGATCGCCCTCAAGGCTTACCAGATCTCGCTGAACGGCCAGCCGTCGCCGGTGATCGACGGCCTGACCGGCGAGCAGCGCTTCTACATGGGCTTTGGCCAGGTGTGGCGCAGCAAGATCCGCGACGCCCAGCAAATCGTTTACCTTAAATCCGATCCGCATTCGCCGGACCAGTTCCGCGCCAACGGCACGGTGCGCAACCAGCCGGGTTTTTACAACGCTTTTGGCGTAAAACCGGGCGATAAAATGTATCTGGCGCCAAAAGACCGCGTCATCATGTGGTAACACTTTATGAGGTAGCGGCCCTGTGATATAAAGCGCAACAGGGCCAAACATCGTGGATTGGCCTTTATTCAATCAAGAGGATATTTTCGTGAAACGTCATCTCGTAAGTGCATTGACCCTGAGCCTGATCGCAGGCCTGGCGGGCGCCGCCGACAACACCACAAGTGTAGCTCCGGCCAGCGCCCAAGTAGCAAACGCCAAGCTGGCTTCCGGCATTGCGGTGGAATACATCGATCCAGCGGTACGCGCGCAGGACGACCTGTTCACCCATATGAACGGCAAATGGCTGGCCACGACTGAAATCCCGGCGGACAAAGCCAGCTGGGGCAGCTTCGCCAAGCTGCGCGACGATATCCAGCCGCAACTGCGCGCCATCATCGAAGGCGCCGCCGCCAACAAGGCCGGCGGCCCTGAAGCCCAGCGCATCGGCGACTTCTACAACAGCTTCATGGACGAAGCCAAGCTGGAACAGCTGGGCCTGACCCCGTTGAACGCGGAACTGGCGAAGATCGCCGCCGTGAATAACAAGAAGCAGCTGCCGGCGCTGATCTCGCACCTGAACAAAATCGGCGTGACCGCGCCGTACGGCTACGGCATCCACCAGGACAACAAGGATTCGACCAAGTATGTGGTCGATATCGGCCAGGACGGCCTGGGCCTGCCGGACCGCGATTACTACCTGAAAGCGGACGACAAGAAGATGGCCGATGCGTTGGCCAAGTATGAACTGCACATCGGCAAAATGCTGACCATGGCAGGCGACGAGCACGGCGCCGTCACCGCGCACGCCATCGTGGAATTCGAAAAAGAGCTGGCCAAGATCCAGTGGACCAAGGTCGAACTGCGCGACCCGGTCAAGGCCTACAACAAGGTCGACATCGCCAAGCTGGGCAAGGTTGCTCCAGGCTACGACTGGAACGCCTACCTGACCGACGCCGGCGTGACCGGCAAGGTCAAGTACGTGATCGTCGGCCAGCCTAGCTACCTGAAGGGCATGACCGCGCTGCTGGCCAAGACCCCGCTGGACACGCTGAAGTCCTACTTCCGCTGGCAGTTGCTGCGCTCGGGCGCTCCTTACCTGAGCAAAGCCTACGTCGATGAAAACTTCGCCTTCTACGGCACCGTGCTGAGCGGCGTGACCGAACAGCGTCCACGCTGGAAGCGCGGCGTATCCGTGACCGAAGGCGCGCTGGGCGAAGCCGTCGGCAAGATCTACGTCGAGCAGAACTTCCCGGCCGAGCGCAAGGCGCGCATGCAGGCGCTGGTCAACAACTTGCTGGCCGCCTACAAGGTCAGCATCGACCAGCTGGACTGGATGAGCCCGGTCACCAAGAAACAGGCGCAGGAAAAGCTGGCCAAGTTCACCACCAAGATCGCGTACCCGGACCACTGGCGCGACTACTCCAAGCTGGCCGTCTCCAAGGACGACCTGGTGGGCAACGTGATCCGCTCGCGCGAGTTCGAGTACAACAAGGAACTGGCCAAGCTGGGCAAGCCGATCGACCGCGCGGAGTGGGGCATGACGCCGCAAACCGTCAACGCCTACTACAACCCGGAAATGAACGAAATCGTGTTCCCGGCCTCGATCCTGCAAGCACCGTTCTTCAATGCTGACGCGGACGACGCGGTCAACTACGGCGCCATCGGCGGCGTGATCGGCCACGAAATCAGCCATGGCTTCGACGACCAGGGCGCGCAGTACGACGGCGACGGTAACCTGCGTGACTGGTGGACCGCTGCGGACCACAAGAACTTCGCGGCCAAGACCAAGATGCTGGTGGAGCAGTACAACCAGTTCAGCCCGCTGCCTGGCTACCATGTCAACGGCGAACTGACCCTGGGCGAGAACATTGCCGACAACAGCGGCGTGGCGATTGCGTACAAGGCCTACAAGCTGTCGCTGGGCGGCAAGGAAGCGCCAGTGATCGACGGCCTGACTGGCGACCAGCGCTTCTACATGGGCTTTGCCCAGGTATGGCGTTTGAAGATGCGTGAAGCGCAGCAGATCGTTCAGATCAAGACCGACCCGCACTCGCCAGGCCAATTCCGCGCCAACGGCCCGATGCGCAACCAGCCAGGCTTCTACGACGCCTTCAACGTGAAGCCAGGCGACAAGATGTACCTGGAACCAAAAGACCGCGTAATCATGTGGTAACAACCGCATAGACGCAACGAAGGGCCGCAGTGATGCGGCCCTTTTTTTTGCGACCCGTCACTCCCGCGAAAGCGGGAGTCCATATTGAGTATGCGTCAACGGGAGGCTTACTTAGCATGGGTTCCCGCGTACGCGGGAACGACGGGGTTAATATCCCATGTCTAGCTCCTGCGCTTGATCGGCAAGTAGCTGGAGGGCTTTCTGGGTAGCCTTCGTATGTTCGTCTTTGTACCGCGTCAAGTCCGAGCGGGCCAAGCTGACTGTGCCTTCCTCCACCAATCTCAGGATGTATGGGCGCGAGACGTTTAAGAGTTCCGCCGCCTCGGCGAGTGTCAAGCAATCGTTCGGCATGATGGCCTCCGGTTGAGAACAGCATTAATCAGCGATACGGCCCTTTTTCAATTCAGAGTAAACTACGGGCTTCGAATTTCAAGAAACCGGTACCCCATGCGCTTGCGTTATTCCGCACTCATCGTTTTGCCCCTGCTGCTGGCCGCTTGCGGCGATTCGTTCAAGCCTGTCGATGTCTACATGGCCAAGACGCCGGAGTGCTCCGCCTGGCAGGACGGCTCGCGCTACGAGCTGCCGCGCGGGATCAGCGTGTCGACCACGCCGCCGGTCACGCTGCCGGACGGCGGCGCCGAGTTCACCTTCGTCTACCTGGTGCCGCGCGGCGAGCGGGCCATGTTCCTGAGCCGCGAGTACCACGTCACCACGCCCAAGGGACCGGTGCTGGCCAAGGCGGAACTGGTCAGCTTCTACCAGCGCGCCACCAACTCGCGGCCGGAAATCGTCGAGGCCATCCCCAAGGTGCCGGACATGCTGGTCGCCGGCGCCACCAGCGACGATACGATCTGGCGCGTGCGCCTGCGCGTCAAGGACAAGCTGCCGGAACGCTTCGACGTAGTGCCGCCGGCCTTCGAGATCGCGCTGACCAAGTACCCGATGCGCACCTTCACCTACCGCTACTTCGCCGACCGCAAGGCCTTCGGCCTGTGCAGCTGACGTGCAGCCAAGCTTGGCGGATTTCCGCATAAGCACCGCCCGGTTCATGCGGTTTTCCGCCTGAACCGCCGCGTGCCAGTTTCGCCATCCCTTATAAATCAATGACTTGAACCGCAGCCCGTGCTTGGCACGGAAGCTGCAATGTCTCCCGGTAACTACAACCACAAAGGAGACAAGCATGTCCAAGTTCCGTCTGTTATCCCTGACGCTCGCCATCGCCGCCGCTGCGTCCACCGCGCAGGCCCAGGAAGTGGTCCGCCTCGGCAACCTCAAGTTCGCCCACTACGGCGCCGTCTCGTACATCAAGGAAATCGCGCCCAAGTGCGGCATCAAGGTGGAAGAGCACGTCTTCGCCAAGGGCCCGGACGTGATGCAAGCCATCCTGGCCGGCGAGCTCGACGTCGGCGCCACCGCCTCCGAGGCGGCCATCTCCGGCCGCGCCAACGGCGCCCCGATCTACGTGGTGGCCGGCTTCGCCAAGGGCGGCGCGCGCTTGGTCGCCCGTCCCGACAGCAACATCAAAGCGATCAAGGATTTGAAGGGCAAACGCGTCGGCGTTACCCGCGGCGGCATCCACGAAGTGCTGCTGATCGCTGAACTGGCCCAGGCCGGCCTGACCGCGTCCGACCAGCCGGGCAAGGATGTGCAGCTGGTGTTCCTGGCGTTCGCCGACCTGAACCAGGCGCTGATGGGCAAGAACCTCGACGCCATCATGCAAAGCGAACCGCAATCCTCGCAAGCCATCAACAAAGGCTATGGCGTGGAAGTGATGAAGCCGTACGACACGCCGATCGGCCCGCCGGTGCGCACCATGGTGATGAGCGAGAAGTTCTACAAGGAACACCGCGCCACCGCCGCCAAGTTCATGACCTGCTTCGTGCAGGCCACCAAGCTGTTCCTCGACAACAAGCCGGTCGCCGAGAAGTATGTGCGCGAAGTGATCTTCAAGAACCAGATCAGCAAGGATGACTTCGACGACGCGATCAGCAATTCGCCGTACACCTACGACATCACCGCCGAGCACATCCAGATCACCACCGACGTGATGGCCAAGCACGGCACCGGCAAGATGCGCGCCGCGCCGGTGGCCAAGGACTGGGTCAAGACCGACCTGCTGGAAGCGGCCAAGAAAAGCCTCAGCATTCAATAACTGCGTTCAATAACGACGGAGACACATCATGAGCAAACAAGACTGGCGGCAATCCGCCTCGGGCGCGGTCGTGCCCATCGTAATCGTCGCCCTGTGGCAAGCCAGCGCCATGCTGGGCTGGGTCAATCCGCAGGTGCTGCCGTCGCCGTTCGCGGTGGTGCACAAGTGGATCGAGTACCTGCTGCCGCTGACGGCCTACGATCCATCCGCGCAATCGTGGCTGGGCTGGGCGCTGTCCGGCGAGCTGTTGGGCGATACCTTCAGCAGCATGTACCGCGTGATCGTCGGCTTCGCCATCGGCGCCGGCCTGGCGCTGCCGCTGGGCCTGCTGATGGGTTCCAGCCAGCGCATGTATGCGTGGTTCAATCCGCTGATGCAGGTGCTGCGGCCGATTCCGCCGATCGCCTACATTCCGCTGGCGATTCTGTGGTTCGGCCTGGGTAATGCACCGGCCGTGTTCCTGATCGCGCTGGGCGCGTTCTTCCCGGTGCTGGTCAACACCATCGCCGGCGTGCGCCAGGTGGACGGCATCTACATCCGCGCCGCCCGCAACCTGGGCGTCAGCCAGCGCACCATGTTTGTCCGCGTGATGCTGCCGGCCGCCGTGCCCTACATCCTGTCCGGCGTGCGGATCGGCATCGGTACCGCCTTCATCGTGGTGATCGTGTCGGAGATGATCGCCGTGAACAACGGCCTCGGCTTCCGCATCCTCGAAGCGCGCGAATACTTCTGGTCCGACAAAATCATCGCCGGCATGATCAGCATCGGCCTGCTGGGCCTGATCATCGACGTAGGCATGAACAAACTGAACAATCATTTGCTGCGCTGGCACCGCGGCCTGGAGAATTAAGATGACCCATATCGAAGTCAAAGCCGTCAACAAGGTCTTCAAGACCGACAGCCGCGAAGTGATCGCGCTCAAGGACATCAACCTGGAGATCCCGCAAGGCCAGTTCGTCTGCCTGCTCGGGCCTTCGGGCTGCGGCAAGTCCACGCTGCTGAACGCGATTGCCGGCTTCTCGCTGCCGTCGTCCGGCACCATCACCGCCGACAGCAAGCTGGTCACCGGTCCCGGCCCGGAACGCGGCATGGTGTTCCAGGAGTACGCACTGTTCCCCTGGATGACGGTGGAAAAGAACATCGCCTTCGGCCTGGAAATCAAGGGCATGCCGCAGGCGGAGATCACAGCCAAGGTCGATCAACTGCTGGGCATGCTGTCGCTGAGCGATTTCAAGCACCGCTTCCCGAAAGACCTGTCCGGCGGCATGCGCCAGCGGGTCGCCATCGCCCGCGTGCTGGCGCTCGATTCGCCGATCATGCTGATGGACGAACCCTTCGGCGCGCTGGACGCACTGACCCGCCGCAACCTGCAGGACGAGTTGCTGCGCATCTGGGCCGAGCTGAAGAAGACTATCATCTTCGTCACCCACAGCATCGAGGAGGCGATCTACCTGGCCGACCGCATCGTCGTGATGACCTATCGTCCCGGCACCGTCAAGCGCGACCTGATGGTGGACTTGCCGCGCCTGCGCGACCCGTCCGCCGCCGAGTTCAACGCGCTCAAGCGCGAGCTGGGCCAGCTGGTGATGGAAGAGCAGCAACGCCACCACAACGACGAGATGCGCATGGCGGCGGTGGACTGAGCAGCTGCAGTAGAATCTGCGTATGCGCGCTCAAAAAAACCTGCTACTGCTGTTCGCACTCGTGTGCGCGCTGGGCGTGATTGCCGGGTCCTACCTGGCCGGCACCTGGCGTGCGCGCGAAGAACTGCGGCAGCAGGGCCAGCGCCAGTTGCAACTGATGGCGCCGGACCTGCAATCGCTGCTGCAAAAATATGAAACGCTGCCCTTTGTGCTGGGCTTCCAGCCCGACCTGATCGAAGCGCTGGCCCATCCGTCCGATGCGTCGGCGATCACCCGCCTCAACAGCACGCTGCAAACCATCCAGCAGCAGGCCAAGGTGGGCGCCATCTACGTGATGGACCGCGACGGCCTGACCATAGGCGCCAGCAACTGGGACCAGCCGCTGGGCTTCGTCGGCAAGAACTTTTCCTACCGCCCCTATTTCGACGCCGCACTGCATGGCAGGGCGGGGCGTTTCTACGGCATCGGCACCAGCACCAGCGAGGCCGGCTACTTCATCGCGCAGCCGGTGTACCGCAACGGCACGGCCGGCGGCCCGGTCACCGGCGTGGTGGCGGTGAAGATCAGCCTGGCCGACTTCGAACGCACCTGGCGCAGCAGCGACGACGCCATCGTGCTGGCCGACAGCACCGGCGTCATCTTTCTCAGCAACCGCCCGGACTGGATCTACCGCAGCCTGCACCCGCTGGACGCGGCCACCGAGCGCCAACTGGCGCACACCCAGCAATACACCGGCCAGAAGATCACACCGCTGAGCGGCCATTCCGACCTGTTCGTCACGCAATCGGTGGGCCAGCTGGGCTGGCAGCTGATGCTGTTTCCCGGCCAGGCGCGCGTGGTGCGCACCGGCGTGCAGTGGGCTGCGGCGGCGGCCTTGCTGCTGGCTTGCGCGGCGGTGTCGAGCTGGGCGCTGCACCAGCGCCGCCGCCGTCTGGAAGAACGCATGGCCTCGGCCGCCGCGCTGCGAAAGGCGGCCGACGAGCTGGACGACAAAATCGTCGAACGCACGCAGCAACTGCGCACCACCAATCAGCATCTGGAGAGCAAGTACGCCAAGCTGCAGGAGACCGAGCATCTGCTGCGCTCCACGCAGAACGAGCTGGTCCAGGCTGGCAAGCTGGCGATGCTAGGGCAGATGGCGGCCGGCATCACCCATGAACTGAACCAGCCGCTGGCCGCGATCCGCGCCTTCGCTGACAACGCCCGCGTGTTCCTGGCGCGCGGGCAGGGCGAGCAGGTGGAGGGCAACCTCGGCCACATCAGCGAGGCCAGCGCGCGCATGGGTGCCATCATCGGCCAGCTGAAGGGCTTCGCGCGCAAGGATGAGACGGTTGCGGTGGTTGATCTGGCGGCCTCGGTGCGGGCCTCGGCGTTTTTGCTAGAGAGCGAGTTTCGCCGTCACGCCGTCGCGCTGGACATCGCCGCTGCCGACGGCCTGCAAGTGACCGGCAGCAGCGTGCGCATCGAGCAGGTGCTGATCAACCTGCTGCGCAACGCGCTCGATGCGGTGGAGACGGCCGAGCGGCGCGAAGTCGCCATCCGCCTGGAGCGCGACGGCGCGTGCGCGCTGGTCAGCATCAGCGACAGCGGCGCCGGCATACCGGATCAGGTGGTGGCGCATTTGTTCGAACCATTTTTCACCACCAAGCCATCCGGCAAGGGACTGGGCTTGGGGCTGGCGATCTCGTCGTCCATCGTGCAGGCCATGAACGGCCAATTGACGGCGCATAATCAAGCCGGCGGCGGCGCGCGTTTCGAGCTGCGCCTGCCGCTGCAAACCGAGGGAGTATAAAGTGCAGGCAATTTTGATCGAAGACGAAGCCGCGCTGCGCCTGGCCACCAGTCAGACGCTGGAACTGGGCGGCTTCAGCGTGCAGGCCTGCGCCAGCGCCGAGGAAGCGCTGGCGCTGCTGCGCGCCGATTATCCCGGTGTGGTCGTCACCGACGTGCGCCTGCCGGGCCGCTCCGGCTTGGAGCTGCTGGCGCAGGCCGCCGCGCTGGATGCGGAATTGCCGGTCATCGTCGTCACCGGCCACGGCGATGTCGAGATGGCGGTGGCCGCGATGCGCAGCGGCGCCTACGACTTCATCGAGAAACCGTTCGCGGCCGAGCGCCTGCTGGAAGCGGTGCGCCGCGCCCAGGAACGGCGCCGGCTGGTGCTGGAAAACCGTCAACTGCGTAGCGCCCGCGCCCAGCATCCGGACGTGCCCGACCTGGTCGGCCGCTCGGCCGCCATCGAGCAGTTGAAAGTCCTCATCCGCAACATCGCCCCGGCCGGCGTGGACGTGCTGATCAACGGCCAAACCGGCACCGGCAAGGAAGTGGCCGCGCGCCTGTTGCACGCGGCCAGCGGACGCAAGGGCAACTTCGTCGCCATCAACTGCGGCGCGCTGCCGGAGTCGGTGTTTGAAAGCGAGATCTTCGGCCACGAGGCGGGCGCCTTCACCGGCGCGCAAAAGCGCCGCATCGGCAAGCTGGAGTATGCGCAGGGCGGCACCGTCTTCTTCGACGAGATCGAAAGCATGCCGATGGCCTTGCAGGTCAAGCTGCTGCGCGTGTTGCAGGAGCGGCGGCTGGAACGGTTGGGCGCAAACGAAACGGTCGCGCTGGATTGCACCATCGTCGCCGCCACCAAACTTGATCTATTACAGTTGAGCGCGCAAGGCCAGTTCCGCGAGGATTTGTACTACCGCATTGGCGTGGTCAGCATCGACCTGCCGCGCCTGCGCGACCGGCGCGACGATATCCCGCTGCTGCTGGCCCACTTCGCCGCCGAGGCGGCGGCCCGCTACCATCGCCCACTGCCGGACTGGAGCGCGCAGCAGATGGCGCAATGGCAGGCGGCGGATTGGCCGGGCAATGTGCGCGAGTTGCGCAACTTCGCCGAGCGGCTGGTGCTGGGCATCGCCGCAGCGGCGGCCCCTGTGCCTGCATCCGCGCCGGCGCCGGCGGCCGATGGCGTGGCCTTGTCGCTGCCGCAGCAGGTCGACCATCACGAGCGCGAGCTGATCGTGCAGGCGCTGTCGGCGGTCGACGGCAACGTCGGGCTGGCGGCGGACAACCTGATGGTGCCGCGCAAAACCCTGTACGACAAGCTGAAGAAATACCAGATCGCCGCCGGCCGCAAATAATCCGGGCGTAAAAAAACCGGCCGCATGGGGCCGGTTCTTCCGGAGAGGCGAGGCTTACTTGGCTGGCGTGGACGCTGCTGCTGCGGCCGCTGCTGGAGCCGGTACTTCAGGCTCCTTGAACTTGCCGCCGGCCTTGTTGGCCATGTAGACCACGGCGCGAGCCACTTCCACATCGTCCAGATCCGGGTTGCCGCCTTTGGCAGGCATGGCGCGCAGGCCTTCGATGGCGTGCTTGATCACGGTATCGTAACCTTGGGCGATACGAGCGCTCCAGGCGCCAGCATCGCCGAACTTCGGTGCACCGGCGACGCCGGCGCCATGGCAGGCTGCGCAGGTCGAGGTGTAGATGGCTTCGCCGGTCTGCAGCACTTTCGGTGCGCTGGAGTCTTTCAGCGTAAAGCCGGTGTCGGCGACGGGGGCGATGCGGGTGGCGATTTCTTCAGCGGACTGGCTATTGGAGCCGGCGCCGGTCAATTTGTCTGCGGTCACGTACTGCACCAGCAGGATGATGCCAATTACTGTGACTCCAAAGAAGCCGATAACAGCAGCAACGAGCTGCGTAGGCGTTCTGATGGCGGATTCGTGTTCGTTATGTGCGTCGCTCATGATTTCCTTAACAGACTAATTTCGAAGCCGGGTGGCGTGAGTAGAAATGTATCAACCAGCTGCCTTGCAAAACCTTCACCAAACGGGCGATTATAGACTTAAAAATGCCTGCATGGAAACGCTAAGATGCTCAAAACGACACTTTCCATGGACGGCCCTCGATAAAAACGGTATCCTACGGCACACTTCAGAAATTCCCCCAGCGCGGCTGTAGCTCAGTGGATAGAGTATTGGCCTCCGAAGCCAAGGGTCGTGGGTTCGATCCCCGCCAGCCGCACCAAAATTCCCCATATAAATCAATAACTTTTGTCACTGGAACCATAATTTCGCCGTTTGGCAAGGTTATGCTTCCAATCGGAAGCGGCAAAGATATGCTTCCATATTCCGCTGCTGTGCGAAGGAAATTCGCGAGGCCGGTATCCGGCGGACACGCATACACCGCTTCAACGAGCGCCTTCTGTGGCATTTTGAACGACTCGTGGGTGTCTAGCTGACTCGTGGCGATTCACGTGTTCTCATGCCCTAACAGCGATTTGCTAGTTATCTAGTTCGTGCTTTCTGCGAGCGCACGCATGCGCTCGATGTCACGCTGCGGCGGTTCACCAAACAGGCGCCGGTATTCACGACTAAACTGGGATGCGCTTTCGTAACCAACTTGTACCGCTGCCGAGCCTGCATCGAGGCTATTACTCAACATGAGGTGACGCGCCTCTTGCAAACGCAGATTTTTGATGTATTGCAGAGGGCTCATTCCTGCGATATTGCGAAAGTTGAGGCGGAAAGTCGAAGGACTCATATGTGCCTTAGCAGCCAACTCCTCCACCGAAACCACCGCCGTAAAATTTTGCCGTATCCACATTATCACCTTGGCGACGTGATGGCTGGTAGAACCCTTCGTGACCAAATGCCGCAGCGTCGGCCCGTGCAAGCCGTGCAGTAGACGCAGCACGATTTCCTGTTCGATGAGGGGGGCCACCTGGTCGATTAACACGGGCTCTTGTAGCAATCGAAGCAAGCGGCAGAGTGCGTCCAACAGCCCGTCATCCAGCGTGACTACGGAGATGGCGCGCGGGCTACCACTTTTGAGGGGACTGTCAAAGTCGATGTCCGCCGCCATTTGCGCAATCATGCGCGCATCTAGTTCGAGTCGAAGGCCTAGATACGGCTCCGTGGCGCTGGCCCGTGTCACGTAGGTCGTCACTGGCAAATCCACGGTGGCAATCAGCGATTGCCCGGGCCCGTAGTTAAAAACCTCATCACCCAGGATGACCCGCTTTGCCCCTTGCACCGTGAGCGCCAAGCTGAGGCCATAGAGGCATGCCATCGGTGCTGTGGCAGCACTACGGCGATATGCCATGAGCGATGGAATATGTGTAGTGAAGTCTCCGTCGCTTTGGGCAATAGCGCTTACTAAAGAAACAAGTGGCTTTGTAGTCATGTTCAGATTGTGCAAGTAGGGTTGTTCCTGTTGCGTTTAAGAGAATGGATTATCAGAACGAGACTACCACTTATCCAGATTTTGGAGCCCCTTTAATGAAGTTTCATCGAATTAGGCAATGAATGCATCGATTCCAGCAAACGCTTGTGTGGCCTGCAGGAGCACACTCTGTCTATCGGTTCAATCACGTTGCCTCACTCACGGAGGCAATCCCACAGGAGTAGAAATGAAGAATGTTTTATTGATTAACACCCACCAGGTGGTTGAAGGAATTTCCCCTGGTCGCCTGAGCAAGACTATGGCTGGCGTCATCCAGGAAGAAATCGAAAAGCGGGACTACGCCTTCCAACAAACCGACATCGAGAAAGGCTACGCGATCGATGCCGAGGTTCAAAAGCACCTCTGGGCTGACCTCATCATTTTGCAGTCGCCGGTGTTTTGGTTTGGCAGCCCGTGGATTTACAAAAAATACGTAGACGAAGTGTTCACCGCCGGCATGCAAAAGGGGAGCTTCATCACTGGCGACGGACGCACCCGCGAAGACCCGAGTAAGCAGTACGGCTCGGGAGGCTTACTGCAGGGTAAGCAATACATGATTTCGCTGACGTGGAACGCGCCGAAGGAGGCCTTCAGCGACCCACACCAAAACTTGTTCGAGGGCAGGTCTGTGGACGATGTATTTGCCTCCAATACTGCCAATTACAAGTTCTGCGGAATGGAAGTTTTGCCTTCATTCTCCTGTCACGATATTTTCAAGGCGCACGATCTGCAGGGCGACATAGAAAGACTGCGCCGACATCTGGCTGAGCTGATCTAATCAAAAGAAAGACATCATGAGTAAAGTTTGGTTCATCACAGGTGCGGGTAGCGGTATCGGCGCCGGTACCGTCAAAGCTGCGCTGGCCTCTGGCGACAGAGTCGTTGCAACCGGCAGGAATGTAGAGAAGCTGCGCAACGCGTTTCGCACCACAGCTAACGACAAGTTAGAAATTCTCCACTTGGACGTCGCCGACGAGGCGCAGGCATCAACGGCTGTTCATCAGGCCATACAAAAGTTTGGCCGGATCGACGTGGTGCTGAACAATGCGGGCTACTGCTTGGTCGGCAACTTCGAGGAACTAACGACGCACGAGATGGCGCTCCAGTTCGCAACCAACTTCTGGGGCACGAGCAACGTTATGCGGGCAGCACTTCCGGTTATGCGCAAGCAGCGTTCCGGCCACATCATCAACATCAGTTCCGTGGCGGGCGTTGTCGGCATGAAGCATTGCAGTGCTTATGGCGCGAGCAAGTTCGCCGTTGAGGGGCTGTCGCTGGCAATCGCAGAGGAAGTCGAGAAATTCGGCATCAAGGTCACAGTCGTCGAACCAGGCTTCTTCCGCACGGATTTGCTGGATACCGCCAATGTTAAATGGCCGAACCATCGTTTGGGCGATTACGCGGCCGTGGAGGCAAGCGCGCAGGAGACGTTGTCTCCCTACGCTGGAAAGCAGCCGGGCGACCCCGATAAATTGGGGCAGGTCCTGGTGAAGCTCGTGAGCATGGAGACCGCGCCACGCCTGTTCGTTGCAGGCGCTGACGCGATCACGATGATTGCGCCGGCGGTGCAAGCCCGCTTGAATGCTGTGCACGCGCTGGAAGAACTTTCTATATCTACAGCAGGCAACTTCTGATTGCGCCCTTGCCGAGCTTGTGATCCTTGATCCTACCCACGACGGAGAACCCACTCACCATGAGCACGCTCAACATCAATGGCCACGACCACACGGTCGACACTGCCCCCGAGACCCCCATCCTCTGGGCCTTGCGCGACACGCTGGGTATGACCGGTACCAAGTTTGGTTGCGGTGCTGCGCTGTGCGGCGCCTGCACCGTGCATCTGGATGGCCAGGCCATCCGTTCCTGTGTAACCCCCATATCCGTAGCAAAAGGCAAGAAAATCGCCACCATTGAAGCCATAACCGATGGCAGCGACCGAGTCGGCGCCGCTGTGCACGCCGCCTGGATAAAGCACGACGTGGCGCAGTGTGGCTATTGCCAAAGCGGCCAGATCATGAGCGCCACCGCGTTTTTGAAGGCACTGCCCAAGGGGAAACAACCCACGGCAGCTGCAATTGATTCAGCCATGGCTGGCAACATTTGCCGCTGCGGCACTTATGCACGCATCCGCGCCGCAGTGGCCGATGCGGCCCAAACCCTGGCCTGAAGGAGTACACATCATGATGCCCACCACCATTTTCCCCGGAGAGTTGCCGCGCGCCCTGCAGCACCTGCTGGAACGCGATCAAGTCGGCGAAGCTGCTGCCGCCGCACTGCCACGTCGCAGTTTCTTGAAGATGGTCGGCGTCGGCGGCTTGGCGCTCGGCGCGTTTCCCCATTTGGCAATGGCACAGGCCGACGGTGCTGCAAAGCCGGCCGAAGCTCTGAAGCCGACGCAACAACCGTCTGCCTTTGTTCAGATCACCTCCAATGGTGAGGTCACCGTGACCATCAATCGCCTGGAGTTCGGCCAGGGCGTACAGACCGGCCTGCCGATGGTTCTGGCTGAGGAGCTGGATGCCGACTGGAGCCTGGTGCGCAGCAAGAGCGGCACCAACAATGCCGCCTATCACGACCCGCTCTTTGGAATGCACCTGACTGGTGGCTCCAACTCGATCAAGAATAGCTTCACGCAATACCGGGAACTCGGCGCGCGTGCGCGGGCCATGTTGCTGTCTGCTGCTGCCGCGAAATGGAAGGTCGATGTCGCCATGCTGCGCACGCAGGCCGGCACGGTGTTAGGCCCGGGTGGACGCAAGGCCCCCTATGGCGAACTGGCCGAAGCCGCCATGTCGTTGCCCGTGCCAGAGAAAGTCGCACTGAAGGACCCCAAGGATTTCCGCATCATCGGCCGTCCGACCACGCGCCTGGATGCGCGCGCCAAGAGCAGCGGGCGCCAGGACTTCGGGATCGACATCAAGCATCCGGACCAGCTCACTGCCGTGGTGGCGCGCCCCCCCGTCTTCGGCGCCCGCCTGACCTCGGTGGACGATAGCGCGGCACGCGCTGTGAAAGGTGTGAAAGCGGTGTTGCGCATCCCGCTGGACCGGGGTGGCGAGGGCGTGGCTGTGGTGGCGAATGGCTATTGGCCGGCCAAGCTGGGGCGGGACGCGCTCAAGCTGCAATGGGACACGGCTACCGTGGAGAAGGTGGACAGCGACAAGCAACTGGCACAGTACCGAGAACTGGCCAAGCAGCCCGGTGCGCGCAAATACGATGCGGACATGTCGGCGCTGGATAGTGCCCCCCACCGGATTGATGCCGAGATTCTATTCCCCTACCTGGCACACGCCCCGATGGAGCCGCTGAACTGCACCGTTCTGTTGACGGACGAGAGCGCCGAGCTCTGGGTCGGCACCCAGAGCGCAGGGTTGGATGCAAGTGCTGCCGCGAAGGCGCTTAGCCTGAAGCCCGAACAGGTGAAGGTGAACGTACAAGTGGCGGGCGGCGGCTTCGGCCGACGTTTCGTGGGCACGAGCGACTACGTGGTCGAGGCCTGCGAGATCGCCAAGGCCGCGCGCGCAGCAGGCCTCGATGTGCCGGTACGCCTGCTGTGGAGCCGCGAGGACGACATCAAGGGCGGCTACTACCGTCCCATGCACCTGCACCGCGCAAGTATCGGCTTCGACGAGCGCGGCAAGGTGCTGGCCTGGGATCATGTCCTCGTCGGTCAGTCCATTCTTGCGGGCACGGTCTTCGAAGCGTTCCAGGTAAAAGATGGTATCGACGCCTCGGCCACGGAGGGCATGCGTGATCCGTACGACCTGCCTATGCGCCTGACCGTGCATCACCCGAAGCTCAACGTACCGGTGTTATGGTGGCGCAGCGTGGGCTCCACCCACACCGCCTTTGTCATGGAAACCCTGCTTGACGAAATTTCCCGCACCACCAGACAGGACCCGGTGGCATATCGGATGGCGCTCTTCGGTGACCGGCATCCGCGCCACCGCGCCGCGCTGCAGATGGCGGTGGACCAGAGCGGTTATGGCAAAAAGAAACTACCCGCCGGGCGCGCTTGGGGCGTCGCTGTGCACGAGTCCTTCGAGACGGTAGTGGCCTATGTGGTCGAGGCCTCGGTCAAGGACGGCCAAGCTGTGCTGAACCGCGCCACTGCGGGTGTGCATTGCAACTTGGCTGTGAACCCGCGCAGCGTGGAAGCCCAGATTCAGGGGGCGGGGCTCATGGGCCTATCGATGTGTTTGCCGGGTGCGGCCATCACACTGAAGGACGGCATCGTGCAGCAAAGCAACTTCGGCGACTTCGTCGTCCCGCGCATCACTGACATGCCCGAGTTCGCGGTACATATCGTGCCGAGTGCGGAGCCGCCAAAAGGCATAGGTGAGCCGGGCCTGCCGCCGTTGGCACCCGCGTTCGCCAACGCCATCGCGCGCCTCACCGGCAAATCACTGCGCGAGTTGCCATTCAAACTGGTTTGACCCAAGCCACCGCCCAAGAGAGGAACTTACACCATGGATGACCTTGACACCCTGGTCTTGCGCACCGCGCTGGGCTGGCATGCGACGGGTTTATCGGTAGCGCTCGTCACCGTTGCGCGGACCTGGGGCTCCTCACCCCGCCCCCCTGGATCGCTCATGGCCATCAATGGCCAGGGCGAGACCGTGGGCTCGGTTTCGGGCGGTTGCATCGAAGATGACCTGATCCAGCGCATCCAAGAAGGCGGTGTGCGGGCGGTATGTTCCGCTGACACGCCTGCTGTGCTGTGCTACGGCATCTCCGCCGACCAGGCGCACCGCTTCGGCCTGCCCTGCGGCGGCACGGTGGAACTGGTGTTGGAGCCCATCTCCAAGCACAGCCGGCTGGACGAACTGCTGCTGGCCTGCCAGCAACGGCGCAGCACCGAACGGCGACTGGACCTGCGCACCGGCCAAGTGGAGTTGAATGAAGCGCGACGCGACGGACTGCCCCAGCTTGATGATACCCAACTGACCACCTACCTGGGTCCGCAGGCCCGGCTCATCCTGATCGGCGCTGGCGACCTGTCGCGCTTCATGTGCCAGATGGCGTTAAGCCTGGGCTTCGAGGTCATCGTCTGCGACCCGCGCGAGGCGCACCGCAGCGGCTGGCAGATGGATGGCGTCATACTAAGCCACGAGATGCCGGACGACCTGATCCTACGCCTGCGCCCGGATGTCCGCACCGCCGTCGTGGCCCTGACGCACGACCCGAAACTCGATGACCTGGCGCTGATCGACGCATTGCAGTCAGGCGCGTTCTACGTCGGTGCCATCGGCTCGCGTCGCAACACAGCCCTACGCCGGGAACGACTATATACGCACTTCGGCCTGCCTGAGACCGACTTGCAAAACCTACACGGACCGGCCGGAATGTATATCGGCAGTAAGACACCCGCCGAAATCGCGCTATCGATTATGGCAGAAGTGGTGGCCGTAAAAAATGGCGTCCAGTTTCCCCCGCCTGTACAGGTCGCAGAGGGAAAGTTCCAACTTGAGCAGCCCACTGTCCCGGCCTACGCAGTCTAATGTGAACGCCTCCAACACTTAGGCTGTGCCCTACTGCTCTACGAATCGCTTCAGTATCATAACTTCGCCGTTTGGCAAAGATATGCTTCCAAGTCACGTCAAGGGCACGTCGCGATATGGCGACCTGCCCCCGGACTTTCCCAAGTTTCAGTAGGTGTAGAACATGCGTTGGATTTCCTTGCTGTCGCTGGTCTTGGTCAGCGCCAGCATCAGCAGGATGCGGGCCTTTTGCGCGTTCAACGTATCGGAAACCACGAAGTCCAGCTCATCGTCGTTGGCTTCGCCGTTGCGGGCCACGATGCCTTGGCCGACGCGGGCCGAACGCACGATCAGCACGCCTTGCTTGCGGGCCGCGGTCAGCGAAGGCACGACCTTGGACGCCAGGCTGCCGTCGCCGACGCCGGCGTGGATGATGCCCTTGGCGCCAGCGGCCACAAGTGCATTCAGCGCGACCGGGTTGACGTTGGCATAGCCGTAGACGATGTCCACCTGCGGCAGCGCGTCCAGCTTGCTGATGTCAAACTCGGTGTCGACCGTGTGCTTGCGGGTCGACGCGTGGTAGAAGTAAGGCTTGTTGCCCTGGAAGTAGCCCAGCATGCCCAGTTCCGGGGTCTTGAAGCTGTCCGGGGTCGAGGTGTTGGTCTTGGTGACGTCGCGGGCGCCGTGGATCTGGTCGTTCATCGCCACCAACACGCCCTTGCCGACGGCTTCCTTGCTGGCCGCCAGCAGCACCGCGTTGTACAGGTTGATCGGGCCGTCAGCGGACAGCGCGGTGCCCGGACGCATGGCGCCGACCAGCACCACCGGCTTGCGGCTCTTCACCACCATGTCGAGGAAGTAGGCGGTCTCTTCCAGCGTGTCGGTGCCGTGGGTGATGACGATGCCGTCGACGTCCGGTTGCGCCAGCAGCGTGTTGACGCGCTTGGCGAGCACCAGCCAGTGTTCGTTGCTCATGTTTTCGCTGGCGATCTGGAACACTTGTTCGCCCTTGACTTGCGCCACCTTGGCCAGTTCCGGCACGGCCTGGATCAGACGCTCGACGCCGACTGTGGCGGCGGTGTAGCCGACCGTGGTGGTGCTGGTGGCGCCGCTGCCGGCGATGGTGCCGCCGGTGGCCAGGATGGTCACATGGGCCGATGGCGCGGCGTCAGCGGCGCGGACCGCTGGAACGGCCCCGGCCAGCAGCGCCAGGGCGCACAGCGCGGACAACAGACGGGAGGAAATAGGAACGAACATAGAGTCTCCAAGAAAGATAAGGGAATGAATAGGGTCCGGTCCCGAAAGGGGACTAACCCCGGTGGTGCTTTGTGGGTTTTATGCGCCGGGATGTCAGAACTTATGACGGATGCCGACCGCCAGTGCTCGCGATCCATTTCCAGCAGCCGGCGTGCTGCCGCCGCTGGAGGCATCGCCCACCACATTGGTGGCGGCCAGCTCGTTGCGGATGGTGCCGAATGAACTGTAGAGGTTGGTGCGTTTGGACAGCGTGTAGGTATAGCCCACCGCAAACTGTCTTCCGCCCAGCTGGGTCGCGGAACGGTCCTGCTTTTTCACATACGAGGCCAGCAGCTTGCCCTGTCCGAGCGGCACGGAGGCGCCCAGCAGGAAGTCACGGAAATCGCCGCCGACGTCATTCTTTTCGGTTTCAAACGCGGCGTGCACGGTCGCGGGGCCGAAGTTGTAGCTGGCGCCCAGCAGGACTTCTTTCAGCGTATTGAAAGAAGTGACCTTCAAGCTGTCATATGCCAAGGTTGCCACCAACGGGCCCGCGGCGTAGTCGATGGAAAAAGCGACGGTACGGCCCAAGGTGCTATCGCCGGGCTGTTCGCCAAAACCATACATCACGGTGGCCGACAGCCCATTCAGCTTGGGCGTTGCATAGCTGATGGTGTTGTTGGTGCGTGCCGTGCCGATGCTCATCAGGTTGGTGGCGGAACCGGTAAAGCCGGTTTCAAAGGGATCGATGCCGTCCAGCGCGATGAAGATCGGGTTGCATTGACGGCCCAGGTTGACGGTACCGGCGCTGGTAGTCAGGCCGACATAGGCATGGCGGCCGAACAAGGCGCCGTTCTGGCGCGCCTTGCCGGTGTCGAGATCGAGCCCGTTCTCCAGCACGAAGTGGGCGTTCATGCCATTGCCCAGGTCCTCCTGCCCCTTGAAGCCCAGCCGGCTGCCGGACTGCACGCCAGTGGCCAGCTTGGTGACCGAGCCATCGGCGCCCCCTGTTTCGCGGGCGATGCCCGCGTCCAGTATGCCGTAGACGGTGATGCCAGATTGCGCCGAGGCGGCGCCGGCTGCGGAGGCGAGCAAGAGACCAGCTACTAATGATGCTTTCATAAACGATCCAATAAGAATGAGTGATAGGTACAACCACGCGACCGGGCACACTGGAACGCCGCACCCGGAAAATCGAGGGTGCAGCGATACCCGCCGGACCTGCGGGAACAAGGTCCGGGCTCGGTCAGCCGTGAAATTAGCGATGGGGTGGCGCGCAGGCGGCGCCGCCAGACGGGCGGTGCCGGCGCTTACATCAAGAAGGTGGCCTGCGCGTTCGGGGGGAAATTACTTTGTGCATTTTTCTTTGTCTCCGTTTTATTTATAGTAAAAAGCGATTCGAAGCGGATGACCATCATCGAATATACTTTTCACAACAGAGATAGCACTATCCATGCCATGGGAATGGCAAGCCGGACTCTTGAGCCAAGCTATTGATTGCATGAGATTTTTTGGGATGGGTAAGATCAGGCGCCGGTACACGAGTATGAATTGTCATACTCGGACCGCGAGCTGAGTATCAAATTTCGTTACCGTCGCAGGAGAACCCTGTTGTAAAGCGGCTTGACACACCTCGGGCCATTTAGATAATAAAACTTATATACAAAGGGGGCATCATGGTGACAGTCAAGGTAACTACCGTAGGTGCATCGGAGGGGCTGATCTTGAACGTGCAGAAAGGCGATACCCTATATTTGACCGAGGCCCCGGACGGCGCGATGCGCATTACGCCGTATAACCCTGAGTTTGAGCGCCAGATGCTCTTGGCCGAGGCTATCATGCACGACGACCGTGAGATCTTGCGGCTGGCAACATGACGGAACTGCAGGCGGCTGATTGGATACGGCAGCGCCTTGTCACAACATAATCCCCATGCCCTCGAATACGACTACGGTTTGATGTAGGCGTAGCCTTCCAATGCCTGTAGTCGGCTGATTTCCGCCACGCCGGATGGGACGATGGTCGCTTCCGGCAGCACCTTGTCCTTGCCGATGCTGCGCGCCACCAGCGTGTTGTTGCAGACGCGGAACTGCACATGGCGGGCCGCCAGCTCCTGCACCACCACTTCATACGGATTGCCGTTCTTGTCCTTCTCGCCGTCGAGCAGGAAATCGATGCCTGGACCCAGCGCGACGACCACGATCTGCGCCTTGGGACTGGCGTCCAGGTGGTTGCGGATATTGCGCAGGCCGCCCATGGCATTGCCGGCCTCGCTGAAGTGATAGACCACTTTTTCCACGCGCGGCGCCTCGGCCTGCGACGCTTGGGCGCACAGCAGCAGCAGGGGCAGCATCAAAATACGGAACAGTTTCATTTGGACTCCTTGCCAGTTTGCAGAGATTCTTTTTCCATCAGCAGATAAGTTCCATAGGCGTTGAGCCGGTTGGCCTGGCTGAAGGCAGGATAGTCCTTGAACGCGGACCAGTCGGTGCGCGCATAGGCCTCATCAAAGGATAGCAGTTCCTGCACGGCATTGCCCATCTGTTCGCGCAGGTAGCGCAGATAGCGTTGGGTCAGCAGCATGTCCTGGCGCGGCGCGCGCGAGGCCGGGCCGTGGCCGGGAATCACCACGGACGGCTGCGCGTCGAGCATGCTATCCAGCGCCTGCAGCCAGCGTTTGCTGTTCGCGTCGCCGACATACGGCAGGCGGCCGCTGAAGAACAGGTCGCCCGCGAACAGCACGTGGTCTTCCTCCACCAGCATCAGCAAGTCCTCCGGCGAGTGGGCGCCGCTGCTGTCGATCACGCGGAAGTGCAGGCCGCCCAGTTCGAAGCGCCACGGCTGGCCGTCGGCGAAGTCCAGCCAGCGGTCGGCCGACACCAGTTCCGTGCGTTCATCCACCCACGGCGCCAGTTCGGCGCGGCGCTGCGCCAGCCGTTCGCGTGCCAGATCCGAGCGCAGGTAGTCGCGGCCGTTGCGATGGGCGGCGATCACCACGCCGGGCTGGCGCAGGGCTTGCAGGCCGTAGAAATGGTCGGCGTGGTAGTGTCCGACGATCACGATCTTCAGCGGCGCCGACGTTACCTGGCGGATCGCCCGCAGCATGGCGGCGCCCAGCGCCGGCGTGGCCAGCGCGTCGTACACCACTACGCCGGCAGGTGTGACGACAAAGCCGGCGTTCGACATGAAGCCCTTATTGGCCTGGCTGGCCATGCCGGCTTCCCCTTGGAAGTAGTAGACGTGGGGGCTGACCTGGATCGGTTTGAGGACGATGTCCGGTGCGGCCTGGGCCGTCAGCGCCAGCAGCAGCGCAGCCAGCAACAGTAATCGGCGGACGAGGTTCATAAGGTTTCCTTGGTGGCGACGAGGGCGGCAGCTTGCGCCTGTTGCAGGCGGCCGTCCAGATAGGCGCCGTAAAAGCCGGCCTGGTCCAGGCCGGGCAAGGCTGCGGCCAGCGTGCGGCCTCCGCTGCCGAGAAATAATACCGTGGGGAAGAAGTTCACATGCAACTGGCGTAGCACTTCGGCGATGGGCTGCAACTGTCCGGCCGCGTCGATCAACTGCTCCACCGTATCGCTTTCCAGTTCGCGCAGCACCAGGCGCGGATCGCCTTCACGCAACAGCGGCGCCAGGTAGTTGCGCCGCACTTCCAGGCAATACGGGCAGTCCCGGCGCGACACCAGCAGCAGCAGCACTGCCGACGGCGCCGCCAGCGCGGCCAGCTCCGCCCGCAGATCGCGCAGCGGCGGCAACAAGGGGGCAGGCAGGGCGTCGGTCACGACAACTCAGACAGCCATGCCGGGATTGCCGGCCGTGCCCACCAGCGTCGGCTGGTCGGGGCGGCGCGCGCGCACCATCGGGTGGGCGCGCAGATACGTTTCCATCACATCCCAGATCGGCGCGCCGCTGGCGCCTTCGGCCACCGGCGCCCAGCTGGCCACTTTGTAGATCTTGTCCGCATCGAGCAGCTTGCCGTTCAGCCGCATGTCGTTGATGCGCCTGCCGCTAGCCGCGGCAGGTGTGCAGCTGTAGCTCATGCCGCCCACGCGCACCATGTCGCCGCCCTGCTGGTAATAGGGATCCGGGTGGAACAGGTTGTCGCACACATCTTCCATGATGGTCTTGATGGTGGCGCCCGTCATCTCGGTCAGCGTGGTGGCCGGGTAGGTAATCGCCAGCTGGTCCATCAAATCGCCGCGCGTGATGGGGGCGCCCGGCAGCAGCGACGTGCCCCAGCGGAAGCCCGGCGAGAACGCCAGGTCGGCGCCCTTGACCGCCAGCAGCCCGTCGACGATCAACTGGTCCCAGCTGCCGTTGAAATTGCCGCGCCGGTACAGCAAGCCTTCGGTGACGGCCAGCGTTTCATCCAGCCTGGCGCGGAACGGCGCGCGCACCGCGTCGATGTGCGCCTGCATGGCGCGGTCGGCCGGCAGCAGATTGGAGAACACCGGCAGCAGGCGGTACTGGTAGCCCTGGATGCGCCCGTCGCGCACGTCGAAATCCAGCACGCCGAGGAACTTTCCGTTCGAGCCGGCATTGGTCACCAGCGTCTGGCCGCCCTGGTTGGACACCACCACCGGCGTCGGCACGCCATCGTGGGTGTGGCCGCCGAGGATGGCGTCGATGCCGGTGACACGGCTGGCCAGCTTCAGGTCGACGTCCATGCCGTTGTGCGACAGCACCACCACCACCTTGGCGCCCTTGGCGCGCACTTCCTTGACCAGCGCCTGCAAGCGCTCTTCCTGGATGCCGAAGCTCCAGTCCGGCACCATGTAGCGCGGATTGGCGATCGGCGTGTACGGGAAAGCCTGGCCGATCACGGCCACCGGCACGCCGTTCATTTCGCGCCAGCTGTAGGGGGCGAACACGGGATCGCCGAAGTCGGCCGTCACCACGTTCTGCGCGACGAAATCCACCTTGCCCTGGAAATCCTTTTGCACGATTTCCTGCACCCGTTGCGCGCCCAGCGTGAACTCCCAGTGCGGCGCCATGATCTCCACACCCAGCAGCTTGGCGGCATCGACCATGTCCTGGCCCTTGGTCCACAGCGCGGTGGCCGAGCCCTGCCAGGTGTCGCCGCCGTCGCACAGCACGGCATGCGGACGGCTGGCGCGCAGCTGCTGGACCAGCGTGGACAAATGGGCGAAGCCGCCGACCTTGCCGTACACCTTGGCGGCGGCGGCAAAATCGAGGTAGCTGAAGGCGTGCGCACGCGCCGTCTTCGGTGCGATCTTGAACTGCTTGAGCAAGGCGTCGCCCACCAGGTGCGGCGCCTTGCCGGCCGCCTCGCCGATGCCGAGGTTGACGCTGGGCTCGCGGAAATACAGCGGCCGCAGCTGGGCGTGGCAATCGGTGATGTGCAGCAGGCTGACGTTGCCGAACTTCGGCACCGCATACAGCTGCTCGGCGGCGCCGGGCGTGGCGGCCAGCGCATCCTTGCCGGCCAAGGCCAGGCCGCCGGCGCTGGCGATGGCCAGCATTTGCATGAATTCGCGTCGTTGCATGGGGTAGCCCGGCTAAGGTTCGGATGGATTACTGGTTGACCGGCGACTCAGGCGCCAGCAGCAGCGCCATCACGTCCTGCATCTGCTTCTCCGTCAGGATGCCGGCGGCGCCGAAACGCGGCATCACCGAGCACGCCTGGAAGGCATGCGAGTTGTAGATCTTGGCCCAGGTGTATTTCAGCATCTCCGGCGTCGGGCCGCCGCGCAGCTTGCCGTACTGTTGCAAACTGGGGCCGATATTGCCGAAGGCGATTTCCTTCTTGTCCAGCTGATGGCAGGCGTAGCAATTGCCGCCGGCCGCCGTCCCTTTCGGATCGGACGATTGCAGGCCGCGGCCGTTCTGCGCGACCTTTTCGCCTTCCTTCCAGTCGCCCAGATAGTTGCCGTCGGCCGGATAGCGCACGGCGGCCGTGGCCTGCTGCTCGATCTGCTTGCGCTGCGCCGGCTTCAGCGGACGCTGCGCATCCTGCGAGCACAGGCGCTGCGCCTCGCTCTGCTCCAGGCGGTCGACGGTGGCTTCGTTCTTGTCGCGGAACGAAGCCTTGAAAGCGGCCAGGTCGGCGGCATCCTTGGCCGCCGGCCCGGCGGCCAGTGCAGCGCTGGAGGCCAGCATGCCCAACAGGGCGGCGGTGATGAATTTGCTTTGCATGGACACTCCGTATCAGCGTTTCAAACCCGGCGCCGCCATCGTGCCGCCCTTGGCATTGACGCCGAGGTAGGTGATCAGGTCGATGGCTGTCTGGGAGTTATATTCCAGTTGCGGGAAGCGCTGCTGGCGGAAGCAGTCGGCCATGCGCCACTGCATGGTGCGCACCGCGCCCTGGCTGACGCGATAGGCCGGCCAGCTGGCAAAGGCGCCGCGCGCGGCGGCGGCCTGCTGCAGGTTCGGCAGGTCTTGCAGGCGAATGCGCTGGTCATTCTTGCTGTGGCAGGAGGCGCAGGAAAAATCATGCGGGCCGGCGCGGTAGAAGAACGCCTGCTTGCCGCGCGCATACGCGGCCTTTTCCTCGGCGTGCTTCTGAGGCAGATTGATTTTCACGTCGCGCGAGGCGGCCGACACATAGGCCGCCAGCGCTTCCATGTCGGTGGCGCGCTCGCCCTGCTCGGAAAACGGCTTGCGCACGATGTCGGCGCGTTCGAGGCCCTGCAGCGTCACCATGCAATGCACCAGGCGCGCTTCGGCGTCCATCACCTTGCCCGTGTCCTTGAAGTAGCGCGGCAGTTCGGCATAGGCGCCGGCAATGACGCCCGGACCTTTGCCCAGGTCGCAGCCTTCCAGCGTGGCCTGCTTGGGACCGCGCTTGCTGGTCCACAGTACTTCGCCCTGGCCTTCGACCAGCTCGGCGGGGTTGCCGTCGGCCAGCATGGCGCGGTATTTGGCGATTTCATCGCTGACGCTTTGCGCCGCGGCGCTGCCTGCAATGACCAGCCCCAACAGGCTGGCCCAGGTGACACGGGATAGTGGCATGGTGGCGGCCTCAGGCTACGGTGGCTTGGTCGGTGCGGCTCTCGCCACGATTGTCCTGCCAGCTGACGCTGACAGTATCACCCTTGGCGCCGCCCTTGAACTTGAAGGCGAGGTAAGGGTTCTGCGAGACCGACTGGCCCCACATGCATTGCAACACCACGCGTTCGCCGTGCTTGACGGTGACGTCGGTAATGTAGTGCGCCGGCACCACGGTGCCGGTTGCGTCCTTGCGCACGCCCGTTTCCATCGGATGGGCCATCAGTACTTTCACTTCCGTGACGCCATTGGCGGCGTTGGCACGGATTTTCATTGGATCTGCCATGTCTGCTCCTGTTCTGATTCTGATTAGCCGCCGCAGCCGCCAAGCGTGACCTTGGTTTCCTTGCTCGCCGAGTACAGCTTGCCGTCGGCGGTTTTCACCACGGCCACCACGTTGGTGCTCTGGCCCAGCTTCAGGCGGCTCTGCACGGCGGCAATGGTGCCGTCCGGGATGCTGAACATGGCGGCCAACGGGTTCGGATTCTTTTCGACAAAGAAGTAGATTTCGCTGGTGCCGGGAATATTGGACGCCACGCTCACCGGCACCACGGCGCCGTTTTCAGCGATGTCGGGCGAGGTGATGACGATGTCCTTGCTGTCGGCCGGCGTGCCGCCGACGGCGGCCAGCGCATCGGCCAGGGACTTGGCGCTGAAGCCTTCGCGGCCGGTGGCGGCCAGCGCTTGCTGGCTGGTCACCAGGCCACAGGCGACCAGCAGGCCAAGGGCCGAGCTGGTCTTCAATACGGTACGACGGGTGGGGTTCATGCAGTCTCCTTATGGTTGCGGGTTGGCCCGCTCATTGTGCGCCGCTGGCCAGCCATTGAACGATGGCTTGCATATCGGTTTCTTTCAATTGGCCTTGCGGCGGCATGGGCATGGCGCCCCAGGCGCCGCTGCCGCCGCTGCGTATCTTGGTCTGCAAATAGGCGGCGCGGTCGGCGCGGCCCTGGTACTTGGCGGCGACGTCGCGCAAGGCGGGACCGATAATTTTGTTGGTCACGCCGTGGCAGGCGAGGCAGCCATTCTTGCCCAGCAGTTGCTGCACGTCGCCGCTGCCGGTGGCTTTGGCTGGGGCCGCGGTCGGCGCAACTGCGGCTGCTGCAACTGCAACGACAGCGGCCGGCGCCAGCACGGCGCGTGCGGGACGCGTGGTATCCGTGCCGCGCACGCCGCCCAGTAGACGGTTTTGCTCAGCCAGGTTGCCATGCGCGTTGCGGGCGAAGTCGGGCAGGCTGGACGTCTGCTTGGCCTCGGTCGGGCAATTCGTCATGCAGGCGGTATTGAGCACATCGGGCTTGCCCTTGATGTCCCACAGGCCGGGCTGGCGCACCAGGCCATTGCGGTTGGGCAGGCGTTGCTGCACATCGGCGATGTTGTCGTTGCTCAGTACGAAATCGGACGGCACGATGCCGCCCAGGTTCAGGATGTGGGCAGTGACGGCATACACCTCATCCGCGCTCAGCGACTTGGGCGCATCCCAAGGCATGGCGCGGTTGATGTAGTCCCACAGCGTGGACAGGCGGGCCACCTTCATCAGCGTCGTGCGTTGCGGCACGCTGCCGTTGGACAAGGCCGCCACGTGGCCGCTCTTGATATCGGCATCGGTGGTGCCGCCGACGATGGGCGTGAACACCTCGTTCGATTCGCCAAAGCTGCCGTGGCAGCCGGCGCAGCGGTTTTCCCAGATCTGCTCGCCCTGCGCGACGGAACCGCGGCCTTTCGGCAACCCCTGGAAATCGGCGCGCACGTCGATATCCCAGGCCTTGATTTCAGCCGGCGTGGCGGTACGGCCGATGGCTTGCCATGGCGCGTCGGCAGCTTGCACCAGCAGGCAGGCGCCCAGCAGGCAGGTGCTCAGCAGCGCGGCGATGATCGATTTTTTCATCAACTCACCTGCACGTTGGAGACTTCGCCGTTCGGCGACACCAGCCAAGACTGGATGGCGTTGTTGTGATAAATGGAGCGCGTGCCGCGCACGGCGCGCAGCTGGTTGATCTTGGGTTGCACATAACCGCTGTCGTCGATGGCGCGGCTTTGCAGCACGGCGTTGCCGCCATCCCACACCCAGTCGATATTAAAGCGCGTCAGCGCCTTGTTCTGCACCGGTCCTTCGATGCGGGCGGTGCGCCAATTGCGGCCGCCGTCCGTGCTGACATCGACGCGCTTGATGCGGCCGCGCCCCGACCAGGCCAGGCCGCTGATGTTGTAGTAGCCGCGATCGAGCAAGGTCTGGCCGCCGGACGGCGTGGTGATCACGCTCTTGCATTCCTGAATGGAGGTGTACTGGCGATGCTGCCCATCCGGCATCAGGTCGACGTAGTGGATGGTTTCATCCTTGGTGTCCCACGGCTGGTCGCCCACTTCGATGCGGCGCAGATACTTGACCCAGCTGACGCCCTGCACGCCCGGCACCACCAGGCGCAGCGGGTAGCCGTTTTCCGGCCGCAGCATTTCGCCGTTCTGGCCCCAGGCCACGATGACATCGTCCAGCGCGCGTTCGAGGGCGATGGTGCGCGTCATGCTGGAACCGTCGGCGCCTTCGGCCAGCACAAAACGGGCGCGCTTGCGGTCGATGCCGCACATGTCGAGCAGAGTCGACAGCAGCACCCCCGTGTACTCCGAGCAGGCCAGCATGCCGTGCGTATATTGCACCGTCGGCAGCGCGACATTGCCCCACTCGGCGCCGGTATTGGCGCCGCATTCGATGAAGTGGATGCGCGACACGGACGGCAGGCGCATCAGGTCGTCCATGGTGAACACGCGCGGCTCGCGCACCATGCCGTTGATCATCAAACGGTGCTGGCTGGAGTCGATGTCGTGCCAGCCCTGATGGTGACGTTCAAAGTGCAAGCCGCTGGGTGTGATGATGCCGAACAATCCTTGCAGTGGCGTGAAACTGACAGACGCCTGGCGCACGCGGGTCAGGCCCGGGCTTTCGCGGCGCTGCAGATTGCCTTCCCACTTGGACGGCTGGCCATAGGGCAGGGCGGCGACCGGCTGGCCCAGCGTTTTGCTGTGCGCCGGCAAGGTCAGGATGGCGTCGTCGCCGGCCGCGTTCTGTGCGGCGGCCACGCCGCCCGCAGCTACGCCGGCCCCCATGGCCAGGGCCTTACCCATGAAGCTGCGGCGCGCGGTACGCGCCTGTGCATGCTGGGCCTCACCGAGATGATGCTCGGGGGCTTGCAACAGCCTGCCGATAGTGCGTAGCACATCCGTCACGGCCGGTCTCCTTGTGTTTTTATGGGGATAAGCTTAGCCTGTCCAAGTTCCTCTACGCAAGACATTTCCTGTTCCATACTGTTGTCATAAATTTAAAATAATCAACCAGGGGAGAACACCGATGAAGTTACGCGACAAGATGGTGCTGTGCATGGCGGTAGTGTGTTGTGCTTTCCTCGTCGCGCTCGGGGTGGCGCTGATGGGCATGCAAAGCGCCCGTAACCAGTTCCAGCAATTCCTGGAAGTGGACCAGGCCTTGTTGCAGACCACCACCAACCTGTATGCGCAAGGCCTGCAGATGGGGCAAGCGCTGCGCAACGTGGTGCTCGATCCGACCAACAAGGCCGGGCTCAAGAATATCGACGACGCCAGCAAATCCTTCGCTGAATACATGCAGGTGGCGCAAGGCCTGGTCCCACCGCAAAGCGAGGCCGGCAAGATGTTCGCGGAGGTGGCGCAATTGCGTGAAAAACAGGCCGGGCTGCAAACGAAGATCATGGCGCTGGCCAAGGACGACCAGCCCGCCGCGATCCAGGTGCTGAACAAGGATGAAACGCCGGTCTGGCGCGTCATGCGTGGCCGTCTGCTGGACTTCCTCAAGGCCAAGAAGGACGACGTCAAGCAAGCCGAGGCCAGCGTGATCGCCTCCACCCAGCGTACCATGTGGGTCAGCCTGGGTCTGGCGCTGGCGACCCTGGTGGCGGCCGGCGTGGTCACCTATTTGCTGTCTGCCAATGTGATGCGCCAGCTGGGCGGCGAACCGGACTATGCGGCCGACATCGCGCGCCGCATCGCCGCCGGCGATTTCACCGAAGAGATACAAACCAGCGGCGGCGATCGCGACAGCCTGTTGTCGGCCATGAAGTCGATGCAGCAAAGCCTGGCCGGCATCGTGGCCCAGATCCGCAGCGGCGCCGAAACCATTTCGACGGCGTCGAGTGAAATCGCCGACGGCAACCTGGACCTGTCCAACCGCACGGAACAGCAAGCCACCTCGCTGGGCCAGACCGCCAGCGCCATGGATGAACTGACCAGCACGGTCAAGCAGAACGCCGGCAGCGCGCGCCAGGCCAGCGGCCTGGTGGCGGCGACCGCCGCCGTCGCGGTCAAGGGCGGCACGGTGGTGTCCGAGGTGGTGACGACCATGGGCGAGATCAACCAATCGTCGCGCCGCATTGTCGACATCATTGGCGTCATCGACGGCATCGCTTTCCAGACCAATATCCTGGCGTTGAATGCGGCGGTCGAAGCGGCACGTGCCGGCGAGCAGGGACGCGGCTTTGCCGTGGTGGCGTCCGAAGTGCGCAACCTGGCCCAGCGTTCGGCCTCCGCCGCCAAGGAAATCAAGGAGTTGATCGGCGTGTCCGTGCAAAGCGTGGAGCAAGGCGCGCGCCTGGTCGAGCAGGCCGGCACGACGATGGACGAGATCGTGGCCAGCGTCAATCGCGTCAGCGCCATCATGGGCGAGATCGCCGACGCCAGCGAAGAACAGACCTCGGGCATCGAGCACGTCAACAACGCCATCGTCCAGATGGACCAGGTGACGCAGCAGAATGCGGCGCTGGTGGAGCAGGCCACGGCGGCGGCGCAATCGATGCAGCAGCAGGCCGCCGAGCTGGCCGGCGCCGTCAGCGTATTCAAGCTGCGCCGCTAGGCGCTGCGCAATTTATTGCGCATATTTATCTGCACTGTCACGAATTGGTAATTATGCAAAAGTATAATTATTGCATGCAACTACCCGTCGTCGCGTGCTTGTGGCTTGGTTTGCAGTCCATGTGATCTCCGCGCGACAGGCAACCGGTCCTGTCGAGACATTTTCGTGTTCCTTCGAGACAGCGGCCGGGGCGTTGAATCGCGCCGCTGCCGGCGAGGTAACATGAATTGTTTGCTAATACGTAGTTGATCTGAACGATGGCAGCCTGACCACCGCGATATGATGGCTCGCGCGGCCGAGGCTGCTGTACGTCGTAGTGCGAGAAAAATCACATAATGAGCCATCTTGCAGAGCCTCTGATCGGAGACACCCCATGTCGTACACCCGCTTTCAAAAGAAGTCGTTGCCTACGCTGTTGTCCGCCCTCGTCTTGCTCGCCGTTGGAAACCACGCGGCAGCCAGCACCCTGAACCAAAACGTATCCTGGACCATCGACCGTCCCGGCACCTCCACCGTCTACCGCGTGGTGGCCTACGGCGATTCGATCTTTGCCGGCTACAACGGCTCCGTCTCCAGCGCCGCCAAGTACTCGGCGCCGACGGTGGACGCGGAATACCTGTCCGCGCAGTGGAACGCCGACATCGAGAGCGTGCGCCGCACCAAGTCCGGCGCGGTGGCCTCGGACGTGTACAACAACAAGATCGTGGCCGAGCGTTCGTATATGCAAGCCAGCAACACCCGCGTGGTGGCCTTCGAAATGTGCGGCAATGACGGCCTGCAGGCCCGCACCGCCTTCAAGAGCCAGACCGGCACCTGCGACGACAGCGTGCTGACCGCGGCGGAAAGCAGCTGCAAGACCTATGTCGGCGCCGCGATGGACTACATCAACGCCAACGCCTATTCCGGCGTCAAGCTCAAGCTGGTGTCGAACCTGCACTACCCAGGCTACGCTGCAGACAACGTCCAGAGTTCCTGCAAGGATCCATCGACCGGCAAGACCGTCAACATGCAGGACAAGTTCCTGCCTTCGCTGGTCCGTATCAACTTCGCGATGTGCGACCTGGCGCGCCAGAAGGGCTTCGCCTGCGCCGACAACTTCGCCCAGTACATGGGCGCCGACTATGACAGCAACGGCGACGGCAAGATCGATTCCGAAGCGCTGCGTTATGTCGCCGGCGAGAGCCAGGCCAGCTACCTGACCCGGATCGCCACCACCTTGCGCTCGACGCTGCGCGACGCCAACACGCACTTCACATCGGCCAGCAGCAGCTACGACTACATCCAGTCGGACGACACCCACCCGACCTACAACGGCAGCACCGTCACGGCCGGCCTGTTTGGCGGCAGCACCGGTTCGGGCGCGCCGCGCTACAGCTCCATCACCGGCGGCAAAAATCCGATCTGGAATCAGTACGGCCACGAGCGGATGGGCTGGGCGGTGTCGACCTATAACGTCGCAACGCCCTGATGCATGGCGCCTGGCGTCCGCGCGCCGGCCTGCTGGCGGTTGCGCTGGTGCTTGCCGTGATCGGCTTCGGCGTGCTGATTTACCTGGTCACGACGCCTGATCCCGGCGTCGCCGCCGGGGCGCCGCCGCAGCCGTCCGCAGCCGGTGCGGCGGTGGCCTCCGGACCGCCGCCTGCAGCGTCGACTGTGGCGCCGCAGCCTGCGGCGCCAGCACCGCAACGCGCACCGGAAGGTGACGCCGACCCAACGCGCGACCTGAAAAGCTACGTGTCGCGCGGCGAGAAGCCGACCATGCCCGAAGTGATCGAACGCCTGCATGAGCGCGGCATCCATTCCGGCCTCGGCGCGTTTTCGCCGCCCGGCACCCGGCCGCCCATGGTCGGCCTGGCGGTGCCCGAGGACTTCGTGCTGCCGGAAGGCTACGTGCGCCACCACCAGGCCACCGATGACGGCCAGCGCATCGAAGCGATCCTGATGTTCGCGCCGGATTTCCAGCTGTACGACGCCGCCCACAATCCGATTCCCATGCCCAAGAACCGTGTCGTGCCGCCGGAGCTGGCGCCGCCCGGGCTGCCGATCCGGCGCATCGTCATTCCCCCTCCAATTGAACCGGCCGGTCCCGGCCGCTGACCCGCATGCGACAACTTTTAACCTCTTCCACGGCACGCATGGTTGCCGGCATTTTGGCGAGCGCCGTCCTGTCGGCCCTGTATGCGCGCGGCGGGCCCGGCTGGCTGCTGGGCTTCGTGATGCTGGCCCCGTGGCTGGCCACGCTGAACGCCAGCCGCGCGCTGGCCGCGACGCTGGGGTCGGCTTACCTGATGTCGCTGGCTTTTACTGCGGCCGTCTTCCCCTGGTTCGGCATCGCGCTCGGCCGCTACACGCAAGTCGGCGCGGGTACCGGCCTGGCAGTGTTGCTGCTGGCCGCACCCTTGTTCCAGCCGCAGTTCCTGGTCTTCGCACTGGTGCGCCATGTGAGCGGACGCGGGCATGGTCCGCTGCTGCGCGCGCTGGCCGCCGCTGCGGCCTGGGTGGCGGCCGAATGGCTGCTGCCCAAGCTGCTCGGCGACACGCTCGGCTACGGCCTCTATCCGTCGCAGCTGATGCGCCAGGGGGCCGCCGTGGGCGGAGGCGCCGGCCTGACCGTGCTGCTGCTACTGGCCAACGAGGGCGTCGCGGCCGCGCTGGCGTGCGATCGCTCAAACGCTCGCGATGGCTGGCGCGCGGTTGTCCGGCCGCTGGCGCTGGCAGCGCTGGGACCGCTGCTGCTGGCCGGCTACGGACTGGCGACGCTGCCTGACGGCAGCGGCACCGCCGCCGCCGGCAAGCCATTGCGCATGGGTCTGGTCCAATCGAACATCGTCGACTATGAAGGCTTGCGGCGGCAAAAGGGCGCGGGCGCGGTGGTGCGCGAAGTGCTCGACACCCATTTCGCCATGAGCTATGACGCCGTGGTGCGGCGCCATGCGGACGCGGTGCTGTGGTCGGAGACCGCCTATCCCACCACCTTCGGCCATCCCAAGAGCGAGGCCGGCGCAGGGTTCGACCGCGAGATACTCGCCATCGTCCACGCCGCCGGCGTGCCCTTCGTGTTCGGCACCTACGACAGCGACAGCGACGGCGAATACAACGCGGCCGCCTTCGTGCAGCCCGGCGGACTGACGGGCTTCTATCGCAAGACGCATCTGTTCCCGTTCACCGAATACGTGCCGGCCTGGCTGGACGGGCCGCGCCTGCGGAGCCTGCTGCCATGGACCGGCAACTGGAAGGCGGGCAATGGCGCGCGGGTGTTCCCGCTGCGCCTGGCCGACGGCCGCGAGATCCCGGTGCTGCCGCTGATCTGCCTTGACGATGTCGATGCCGGGCTGGCGATCGCCGGCGCAAGGCTGGGCGCGCAGGCCATCCTGACCATGTCGAACGATTCCTGGTTCAGCGACGCGCCCGAAGGCGCGCGCCTGCACCAGACGGTGGCGGCGTTCCGCAGCATCGAAACCCGGTTGCCGCAATTCCGCGTGACAACCAACGGCTACAGCGCGGCGTTCGACGCCAGCGGCGCGCTGCTGGCGGGCACGCGCATGGGCGAACCGGCGCTGGTGGTCGCGGATCTGGCGGTGCGCAAGCCGGCGCCCACCTTGATGGTCCGCTGGGGCGACTGGGTCGGGCGCGCCGCTTGCGCCTTCCTGCTGTTGCTGGCGGCCAGGTCGGCGATTCCATCCTGGCGTTCGCCAGCGGCGGACGGCGTATCGCCGGCGCTGACGTTGCCGGTGCGGGTCGTGGTGTTGCCGCCGGCGGCCCGCCTTGCCGCCGCGTTGTTGCGCGTCATGGCGCGCGCCGGCCTGCTCGGTATCTGTGTGGCCTTGCTGCTCAACGAAGCATTGCGGACCAACACGCTGGCGCAAATCCGTTGGTTCAGCGGACTGTTTCTTGCGCCGGAAGCCGCCTCGTGGTGCGTACTGCTGGCGTTTGCCGCGCAGGCGTCGATCCGCGATGGCGCGCTGGTGTTGACGCGCGGCGCCCAGCGCATCGAACTGGCGCTGGGCGAGATTGCCGCGGTCGAGTTATGGCGCTTGCCGGTGCCCGCCGCCGGCCTGGCGTTGCGCCTGGCTTCGGGCCAGCGTTGGCGTTACGGGCTGGCGCTGGCCAACCCGCTGGCCTTCGCCGCCGCACTGGCCGGCGCCGGCGGTCCCCAGGGTTTTGAACAACCCGGCGCGACGATGGGCGTGTATGCGCGCGCCCGCCTGGCGCTGCGCCGCCGCAAGCTCGACCGTCCACTGGTCAAGTTCGGTTTGCTGCCGCTGGCGCTGGCCATCCCTGCCTTCCACCTGCATCAGCACATCGCCTACGGCAGCGCGTTCGGCGAGTACTACACCTTCGGCCTGAAGGCTTACCTGCTGGCGTTTGGGCTGTGGTGGGCGGCCTGGTCCATCGGCGTGGTGCTGAGCGCGGCCTTGCTGCGCGCGGCGATCGAAGCCGGCACGCTGCTGGCGGCCTTGCTGCACCCAGGGCGGACGATCGACATCCGCCGCTGGCTGGAACGCGCCGGCCGCGCGGCGCTGTATCTGGGGCTGCCCGGATGGTTGCTGGCGAACCTGGTTGGCGCGTAGCGGATGCTAAACGCGGGGATCGTAGACAAATTGCCGAATCCGGTGGACTGTTATTCGCGTCGCATCGGGATGCGCTGGATTGATCAGGACGTTGTTCTCTTCGTTAATGATCACCGACGGCACGACTAACAGTGCGGTCGCTCCGCGAGCCAGCCAGTCCGATCCGATTGCGCGGGATACCATGCCTTCAGGAATCACGTTCCAGCCGACTGGCAACGGCCCGGGTATTATTTCGCGTGCGGCCCAGATGTCGTCCGCAACGTCGATGCGCACCAAGATGCGATTCCACGGCAGAGCTATGCCTGTCGCAAAGTGAGCCCGCGTTTCCCATGCCGCCAGCGAAATGGATGTGGCAGCGTAAGCGACATGCTCACCAGCCTGATTCCATCGTGCCCCACGGTTGGCAGCGCCTTTCCCGCTCATATCTTCTGCCGCCCACGAGATGGTGTCTGAGGCGATGCGCCATAGACTGACCGTCATGCGGCCAGTCCTCCCCGCATGCGTTCGAGCACCTGTTCTATTGCGCGTTGGCCTTCAGGATTGCGCAACATGTCGGCTGGCGTATTGCCTCTCAACTCAGGAAGTTTCTGATGTACCCAATGCGCAAACCAGGTTTCGAGGTCGAAGTTTTTCACTTGTTCAGGATCGCCGCTCTCATCCAGCATTTTGCGCAGGGTGGCGAGCAGACGCAGGTAGCCCATGATGCGATGGCCGGCTACGTCCGGCAACGGTTTGTTGGCAGCCTCGTTGCGTACGAACGTTGTTTGGGATACCCCAGCCAGCTCCATAATGACCGAGGCAGGTTCGCCGGTCGCCTTGGCGATCAGTTTCACGACCTCCGTTGGGACACCGGCTTCCACGGCGTCAAATAGCTGGATTCCTGAAGCTTCGCGGACGCGCGCAACGAGTGCTCTGAGCTGGCCAAGCGAGGTTTTGCCGGGGCTGGCTATCATATTCCACAGCGCATGCTGCTTGGCTGGGGACACGCGCTTTCTCTGGCGTGACACATTCAGATCGTCCGTAGCAGTCATGGTGTTATCCATTTGGTTAGACTAAGACAACCAAATGGTATGCCAAAATTCCGGGCGATTCAATGGGTAGTTAAATGTCTTAACATCATTTATAGTTTGTTTTTGTATTCCAGAACGTACCTGTCTCTTCAGGACCAGCAGACCTCGATCTCATAGACTCTCCTAATGAATTCATCAAAGCAGCGGCACCCTGTCCAGCGCACATTTTGCGATCTGTCCGAAGAAGAAATAGCCGATGTTGAACGAGCGTCATTGCTGCGGACTCATGTTGGCTGGTCGCGCGCCTATGGTTGGGATACTTTGCTTAAATCACAGCGAGTCTTAATCGTTTCGGAGGCGGGAGCCGGAAAGAGTCACGAATGCCGCGCGCAGCAACAGACGTTATGGCACCGAGATGAGCCAGCTTTCTATTTTGATTTGGCCGAACTCGCAACGAGGAATCTAAGGGATTTATTGTCTGGGCCTGAAGAAGTCCGACTGAATGCATGGTTGGCGGCACAGTCTGATGTTGCCACATTTTTTCTCGATTCAATCGATGAGCTCAAGCTTACCCTCGGTTCATTTGAGACGGCCCTCAAGCAACTCAGTAAGGTTATCTCCGGGCAGCTAGCCCGGGTTCGGATCGTTATTACGTCGCGCCCCATCGCAGTTGATCAGCAACTGATTAGACAGTATCTTCCGGTACCGGATCCCGTGACACTCGCGCCAAGCGGTGACAGCTTTGCGGAGATCGCTATGGGGCGTCGGCCGCGAGGCCACAATCAGCAGCAACAAGGAGCGGTGCCGGCATGGCGCAATGTCACTTTGATGCCATTATCTGACGAGCAAATTTCAGACATTGCTGCACTCGAAAATATTCCCGACGCCAAGGCGCTACTCGCCGATATTCACGCCCGCGACGCTGAGAGCTTTGCTCGTCGTCCTCAGGACCTGATAGAACTGTGCGCAGATTGGCGAGAGCATCGTAGCATTCGTTCCCACCGTGATCAGGTTGTCCAAAATATTCGTGTAAAGCTGAAACCTCGTATAAGCCCCAAGGAAGCGACGGAACTGACGCCGGCGAAGGCGCTCGAGGGCGCTAGTCGGCTTGCGCTTGCCGCTTTGCTGACGCGCAAACTCACCATACGCCTTAGTTTGGAGGCTGATAAAGGCGGCGAGCCAGGGACGGCATTGGACCCCGCTTTGGTTCTGCCTGACTGGAACCAAGCTGAGCGCGAAGTCCTGCTTGAGCGAGCACTGTTCGGCTTTGCAAGCTATGGCCGCGTCAAATTCCACCATCGTTCGGTGGTTGAGTTTTTAGCGGCAGTACGTTTGGATGACCGCTTGCGGCAAGGAATGCCTATCAAGGCGGCGAAGCGCCTGCTGTTCGCCGACACACCGGAAGGCGTGAGGGTTGTCCGGCCTACTTTGATGCCGGTTGCTGCATGGTTGGCGGCGTCACAGCCGAGTATTTTTTCTGAAGTTCGAGAGTATGAGCCAGATGTATTGCTGAATCATGCGGATCCCGGATCACTGACGGATTCGCAACGTGTAGATGCATTAAACGCCTATGTTCGGGTTTACGGTAAGGGCGGCTGGCGCGGCATGAGTGTCCCGCAAGTTCAAGTGCACCGATTCGCCTCGCCTGAATTGGCCGAACACGTCTTGGAATTGTGGCGATCTGGCATTGAGAACGAAGAAGTTCGCGAGTTGCTCCTGGAGCTCGTTGGCGCCGGCCGGATGTCGGCATGTGCGGACATTGCCTATGCAGTATCGACCGATGTCGCGAGCACGCGTGGTGAGCGACGTGAGGCAATCAGCGCACTTGCCGCGCTCGGAGATCCTCGCGTTCAATTGATCGTACAGTCGATTGTGGATGAGCCAGCGCTTTGGCCGGACTTGCTGGTGCGAGATGTCGTTGTTCGCCTATTTCCCCAGCACCTAACGCCAAGCGAACTTTGCACGATCCTGAAAGACCTTCCCGCGCCAGTTGGTCCGATTGGCGACCTTGAGTGGCTCTTGCCTCGCAATATCGCGGAACTCGAATTCGCCCCAGATTACCTCCCTGCGTTGCAGGTTGGCCTGAATACGCTCGTCACCGAAGGTTTGACCTGGAAGGAGAATAATTGGACTCATTTGGTCAGTCCACGTCCACTCATCCTTCCCATGCTAGCCGCAGTTTGTTTGAGATTGATTCGCGGAAGTCAAACGGACGTTGGCGTCCTGCGTTCTGCGATGATCTCTCTCCGCTTGAAGTCTGAAGATTCAGCGACTAACGACTCGTTGACGGATCTGCGCAAGGTACTTGGAGACGTGGCTGCGCCGTTACGCGAAACAATCTTTTGGGCGGATGATGCGTTCTGCGAAGGCTTTTATCCGCAAACAGATCCTTGGAAACGGCTGGTCAGGATCCTGCACGACGGCGCGCTGGACCTGAATGTCGCGCAAGATGCAAGGTGGGTAACGTGCATACTGTCTGATCCAGATCGTCCGCTTCCTGAGCGAATGATGGCGCTTCATCTGCTGATACACCGATTATGGGACCAGGTAGGGAATTCGCATGAGTATGTTAAAGGCCTCGAACAGTATGTCGATGGCAGCCCGGAGTTGATCGAGATAATCGATCAGCATCTGGCCCCCAAGGAACTTGATCCCGAGACGGTAGAACTTGAGGAGCGACTCGCGAAGCAACGCCAGGCCGCTCAGCACACTGAGGCCCAGAATCACGCGGCATGGGTAGCATTCTGGCGTGAGGTCGGCGAACATCCGGATACTGCTTTTAGTTCAGAACGTGAAGATAGTACGGCGTGGAACCTTTGGCGTGCTATGCAACAAACTGGTGATCGAAGCCGGGCCTCGGGTTGGAACCGTCGTTTTATCGAGCAGTATTTTGGGAAAGAGGTAGCCGACCGGCTGCGTGTCGCGATGTGCTCGATTTGGCGCAGAGAGCGACCTACGCTCCGCTATGAAAGACCCGTTGAGCAGCGTGGGGAGTTTCTCAGTCGTTGGCAACTTGGCCTGGCTGCAATTACAGCCGAAGCAGAAGATCCCGCTTGGATCAGTAAGCTTAGCGTGGCAGAGGTTGAGCTGGCGGTACGCTACGCGCCGATTGAATTGAATGGTTTTCCTGCATGGTTGGAATCACTCGCCAAAGAATACCCGGCTGAGGTGGAGCGGACGCTAGGCCCCGATTTATCTGCGGAGCTGGACGAAATTGCTGCTCAAAGTTTCTTTGGATTCCTATTGCAAAACGTAAGTCATTCGCCGGCCGTAGTAATGCAGCTATTTTTACCTCGCCTGCGTTCTTGGCTGGATATGCATATTGGTCAGCGACGAGATGGCGAAGCTGAAGCAGCGTCGCTGGCAAGACTCCAAAGCGTGCTCGATATTCTGATTGAGCACGGTGGTCAGGAAATGCAACAACATGTTTGTTGTCTGGCGAAGGATCAGCTCAAGGTCACTAAAAATTGTCTTTTGACAAAAAATTGGTTGGCTACTCTGATGCGGCTTGACCCCATTGCGGGAACTGACGAGCTGGAACGTGCATTGACCGCCACCGAACCCGTCATGGCCGATCGAGGTATTGATATCTTCGGCAGTATGTTTGGTGATCGCCACGGTAATTTAATGCTTGATCTGCGTTGGACGGAATTTACGCCGACGCTCCTGTTGCGCTTGCTGCGGCTCGCCTATCAGCATGTGCGCCCTGTTGATGATGAAATTCACGAAGGGGCTTACTCCCCTGAAATTCGCGATCATGCTGAGACAGGCCGCAATGTGTTGCTCAATGCGATTCTAGAGACTAAGGGGCGAGAAGCCTGGGCAGTGAAAATCTCAATGTTCGCAGATCCGTTGTTCGCGCATTTTCGTGATCGTCTTGCTCTGCTGGCACGTGAAAAGGCGGCTGAAGAGGTCGATGGCGCAAGCTTTGGCGAATCCGCAGTCGCTGTCTTCGATCAGTACGGCGAGTTGTCTCCGACTACGCGGGACGATATGTTCGCGGTAATGGTGGATCGACTTGACGATCTGGATGATCTTCTTCTTCAAGATGTCTCACCGCGAGCCGCATGGGTTCTTATCAATGACGAGAAGGTAATGCGCCAGCAGATCGCGCTTCAGTTACGAAGTGCATCGAATGAAGTTTATACGGTAGACCAGGAGGCGGTCACCGCAGATGAAAAGGAGACGGACATTCGCTTGCGCGCGATGTCCGGTCAACAAGCCACGATCGAACTCAAGCTTGGTCAAAACGGCTGGAGCGGTCGCGATCTATACGACACCCTCAAGAACCAGCTGGTGAACAAATACATGGCTGCGGACAGCTGCCGTTCGGGCTGCCTTTTGGTGACTGTTCCTGAAGACCGTACTTGGGAGCATCCGGAAAAACCTGGGGAAATGCTCGATATCGCAGGGCTGCGCACCATGCTCAATGCTCAAGCGACCAAAATTATGGAGGAGATGGCGGGGAGTCTACGGCTCGCGATCAAAGTACTCGATCTCAGACCGCGCCTTGCCGCTGAGGCCGCAGGTAAAATCTCAGCCAAAAGGAATCCTAAAGCAACCCCTAAAGCCAAGGCTGCACCCAAAGGCAAACCTGGAGTTAGTGCTAAGCCTGCTGCGAAAGTCAAGTCCGCAATCAAAACCAAATGAAGGTATAACGACTAGTATTCGAGGGCAGCAGGAATCTAGAATTTGGCGAACCTGTACTAACTGGCGCTAGCGTTGTTGACGGACGCGCGCCGGCGCTGCCATGCCAACACCGCCAACCCGGCCCCCAGCATCAAGCTGGTGCCGGGCTCCGGCACGGCGCTGACCGACCAGCGCGGCGTATCGCCTATCAGTCCGGCGCAGGTGTAGGGCGGGGTGGCCTGGCCGGTGATGCTGTCGCAGACGCCGTCCGTGCCGTTGTCGATCACGGCCAGATAGGTGTTGGTGCCTGGCGGGCCGTAAGCGCTGCCGGCATCCAACGATCCGAAGAAACTGGTGAAATCGCTGTTCGCGAAGAACAGCTGGTTCTGGCTGCCATCGAACGAGGCCACCGGCGCGGCTGGATTGAACGGTCCGAAGTAGCCGCCGATCGCGCCTGTCACCGCAATACCGTCCAGGCTGAAATGGATGTCGGCCAGGTCATTGATCAAGTTGCCGCTGGCGTTGCCGCTGAAGCTGCCGGTGACGCTACGGCCATTGTCGAAGGTGTAGGAGAAGTTGTAGCTGGTGGCGGCCAGCGCCAGGCTGGAACCCAGTGCCAGCAGCCCCGCAAACACCATTTTCGGTAAAAGATTCATGACGCGCTCCATGGAACGTTGTCGGCAGAAACGACCGTAAACGTCCATGGTAATCCGACTTAATTGTTTATTTAATATTTATTTTCCTTGTCGTATTTTTGTCTTGAGTGAAACTTACTGACTGTTTCCCCAGGACGATATCAACCCCGGGCGAGCGCCTAGAACTTGGCAAACTTGCTCTCGTCGATCTCCTGGACGTTGCTGGACATGGTGTGGATGTTCTGCGACGGCGCCGGCCGCTTGCCGCCGCGCACCGGCGGCTGGCGGCCCTTGGCGGGCGCCGGCGAACGTCCACTCCCTTCCAGCTTGAAGAAGGCCATCGCCGTTTGCAGCTGCTCGGCCTGGCCGCTCATTTCCTCGGCGGTGGCCGCCAGCTGTTCCGAGCTTGAGGCGTTCTGCTGGGTGGTCTGGCTCAGCTGGCCCACCGCGCTGTTGATCTGGCCCACGCCGGCCGATTGCTCCTCCGACGCGGCGGTGATTTCCTGCACCAGGTCCGACGTCTTGCGGATGTTCGGCACCATCTGGTCGAGCAGACGGCCGGCCTTCTCGGCCAGGTCGACGCTGCTGGTGGCGACCTGTTCGATCTCCTGCGCGGCCAGCTGGCTGCGTTCGGCCAGCTTGCGCACCTCGGCGGCCACCACCGCGAAGCCCTTGCCGTGATCGCCGGCGCGCGCCGCCTCGATGGCCGCGTTCAGCGCCAGCAGATTGGTCTGGTAGGCGATGTCGTCGATGATCTGGATCTTCTTGGCGATCTGCTGCATCGCCGCCACGGTCGAGCGCACCGCGTCGCCGCCTTCGACCGCTTCCTTGGCGGCCTGGCTGGCCATGCCGTCGGTGATGCGGGCGTTCTCGGTGTTGGCCGAGATCGACGCCGTCATCTCTTCGATCGAGGCGCTGGTTTCCTCGGCGCCGGCGGCTTGCTCGCTGGCCGCCTGCGACAGCGTCTGCGCGGTGGCGCTGATTTCCTCGGAGGCGCTGGCCAGGGCCTCGGCGCTGCCGTTGACCTCGGTGACCACCTGGCCCAGCTTGTAGACGGTGTTGTTGCAGAATTCCTTGAGCTCGCCGAAGGAACCCTCGTAGTTCTTCTCGATGCTGGTGCTGAGGTCGCCCTCGGACATGGCGCCCATCACCCGCACCACGTCGTCGATGCTGGTGCCGGTGGTGGTGACCAGGTTGTTCAAGCCTTCGCCCATCTCCTTCTGGAAGCCTTGCAGCCCGGCCAGGTCGACGCGGTCGTTGAAGTTGCCGTGGTTGGCCGCCTCGACCACGCGGCGCTGGCCTTCGATCACTTGCTGGAGTTTGGCGATCATCTGGTTGGCGTAATCCTTCAGTTCGCCGAACGCGCCTTCATAGTGCTTCTCGATGCTCTTCGACAGGTCGCCGGCGGACAGCGCGCCCATCACCCGCACCACGTCGTCGATGCTGGCGCCGGTGGTTTGCATCAGCGCGTTCAGGCCGTCGGCCATGTCCTTCTGGAAGCCCTGCAAATCGGTCGCGCTGATGCGCATGGCGAAATTGCCGCGATTGGCCGCCTCCACCATGCTGCGCTGGCCTTCTATCATTTCGCGCAACTTCACGATCATGTGCTTCATCGCCGCCAGCAGCTGGCCGGTCTCGTCGTTCGACTTGACCTGGATGTCCAGGTTGAGGTCGCCGCGCGCCAGCGTCTCGGCGGCCGTCACCGCCTGGCTGATAGGGCGGGTGATGCTGAGCGTGATGTAGATCCCGGCGGCGATGGTCAACACCACGATCACCGCCAGCGTTTCGATCACCTTGGTCTGGGCGGCGGCGCTGACCTCGCTCATGACCTGGTCGGAGTGCTTGAGGGTGGCCTCGGTCTTCTCTCGCAGGCTGGCGAGGGCGGCGCTGATCGGCTTGTCGGCGCCGGCCACTGCCTTGTCGAGCTCGTTCGGATTGTCGGTCTTGGCGCGCATGGAGACCAGCACCGCCATGTCCTTGCGGTAGGCGGTGGCGCCGTCGCGCAATTGGCTCAGCAGCTTGTCTTCGTCTGGCGTCACGAAACCGGTGGCCTTGTAGTCGTCCATGGTGCGGTCGACATCGGCCATGTCGGCTTCGAACTTCTTGTCGTAGTCGCCGCCGCGCAGGATGTAGTTCTTGAAATGGTGGATGCCGGCGCCCAGGGCGTTGGAGCCGCGGTTGATCGCGCTGCGCTTGGCCAGCGCGTCATCCTTGATGGTCTTCCACTGCTCGTTCATGGCGGAGGTTTCGTGGATGGCGATCCAGCCCAGCGCCACCGACAGCATAGTGAGCAGAAAAAATGCCAATCCTAAACGCGTGCCAACTTTTAAATTGGAAAACATCTACGCCTCCTGGTCGAGTGTGTGTTACCGGCGAGGTTGATACTACTCCCGTTCGACTTGCATTTGATATAGCCCCACGCGGATCTGTGGGAATTGTGTCACGCGACTGGACTGCTATGATGATAGCTCTTTCGCTAATATTTCAAACAGGCGGGAACATGGAATTACTGGACGCATATTGTGCGCGCATCGGCTACACCGGGCCGCGCACTCCCACGCTGGACACGCTGCGCGCCGTGCAGCAGCTGCACCCGGCCACCATTCCTTTCGAGGCCATCGATGTGCTGCTGGACCGGCCGGTGCTGCTGGCGCCGGAGGCGGTGGACGCCAAGCTGCTACAGGCCGGGCGCGGCGGCTACTGCTTCGAGCAGAACAGCCTGTTCCAGCGCGTGCTGTGCGCGCTGGGCTTCCAGGTCGAGCCCCTGATCGCCCAGGTGCAATGGATGGCCGGCCCCGAGGCGCGACAGCGGCCGCGCACCCACATGGTGTTGCGGGTGACTATCGACGGCCAGCCGTGGCTGTGCGACGTCGGCTTCGGCAGTTGCGTGCTGACGGCGCCGATCCGCTTCGATTTGTCTACGCCGCAGTCCACGCCGCACGAGCGCTTCCGCATCACGCCGCAGGGCAACGAGCAATTGCTTGAAGCGCTGCTGGGCGACGACTGGCTGCCGGTCTACCTGGTCTCGCCGGCGCCATGCCGCGCCGGCGATTATGAGATGGCGAACTATTATTCGTCGACCTACCCGCAATCGCTTTTCCGCCACGACCTGATCGTGGCGCGCAGCACGCCCGAGGCGCGCCACGCGCTGCTGCGCAACCGGCTGACGATACGCCGCGCGGACGGCGGCGGCGAGCGCCGTTTCCTGAACGCCGACCAGATCGAGCAGGCGCTGGCCGAGGTGTTCCTGTTGCCGGTGACGCCGGACTGGCGCCCCCTGATCGAGCGCGCGGCGGCCGCGGTGTGGGACGAGTCGGCCGGTTAGCGATCAGATTTCCGGTTTCAGGATGGTGCAGGTGCTGAAACGTTCGCCTTCTTGCAGATCGAAGACGACCGGCAGGAAACGGGAAATGACCTCGGCATTGGTGAGCGCGTGTTGCGACAGGCGGGTGGTGGTGAAGCGTCCTCCTCCGGCAAGCGCCATCGGCAGCATCAGTTGGTCCGCCAGGTGCTCGCCGATTGCCGCACCTGAGGCAATATAGTCACGCACATCCTGTAGCACGTGCTTGGCGACCGTTTCGGCGCGTACCGACTTTTCACCGAAACCTGCAAAGACTTCGGTTGCATGCTCGTGCTCCAACGTAAGCAGCAGGGCATTGCCTGGGCCCTGTTCACCAGGGAGTGTGCGATGTAGCAACTGCGGCTCCTCCCAGCCCATACCGAGCCCGATCACGCCCAGCTCGCGCGTGGCGACGCTGGCTGGTACGCCGGCGATAAAACTTTCCGCAAAGCCGTTGCGGCGCTCGCCACGCTCCATCAGCTCGATGATTTTCAGCTGCGTGCACGGTTCCACCGTTGCCACGACTTCGCCGCCGCCAGCTGGATAGAAGCCAAAGCGTTTTAGGGTGATGTCCACCTTGGCGCCCATCTGCTCCAGCACGCGGCCATAGGCACGTTGCAGGAAGTGCACTGGTGGCGCCATCGAATTATGCGTACCGCCGCTAATTTTCACGGTGGATGCCACCTCCGCATAGAGCAACGCCGGCAGTATCGTTTGCAGCACCAGCGTGCAACTACCTGCCGTGCCGATGGCGAAAGTATAGTCGCCGCCCTTGATGGTGTTCGGAGTGAAGGTCAGCGTTTGCGAACCCGCCTCCGCCTGCGACAGGCTGGCGGCACAGATCTGGGCCGAGGCCTGGACCGCCGCCAGGTGCTGCCGCATCAACCCAGGCTTGGGCCGCTTGGCGCGGATATTGGTCAGGCGGAAGGGTTGACCGGTGATCATGGAAAGCGTCAGCGCGGTCCGCAATATCTGGCCGCCGCCTTCGCCTTGTGCTCCATCCAGTTCTATCATCTTGCCTAACCCTTTACACATACGACTTGTTTCAAAACGTGGACCACATCCACCAGCTCGCGCTGTGCCAGCATGACGGCGTCGATGTCCTTGTAGGCCATCGGGATTTCATCGATCACGTTGGCGTCCTTGCGGCACTCCACGCCTTCGGTCGCTTTGACCTGATCTGCCAGCGTAAAACGACGCTTGGCTTCGGTGCGGCTCATGGTGCGGCCGGCGCCATGGCTACAGCTGTTGAAGCTTTCCGCATTTCCCCGGCCGCGGACAATGAAGCTCTTTGCTCCCATCGAGCCTGGAATGATACCCAGCTCACCTTCGCGGGCGGACACGGCCCCTTTCCGCGTAATCAGCACATCCTTGCCAAAGTGGCGTTCCTGCTGCACATAGTTGTGGTGGCAGTTGACGGCTTCGACGTGCGTTTCGAACGGCTTGGTGATCACGGAGCGCACGGCGGCGATCAGGTTATGCATCATTACCTCGCGGTTGGTACGGGCGAATTTCTGCGCCCAGCCTACCGCTTCGATGTAGTCGTTGTAGTGCTGCGTACCTTCGGCGAGGTAGGCCAGGTCCTGGTCCGGCAGATTGATGAAGTGCGTGCGCATGTCCTTCTTCGCCAGTTCGATGAAGTAGGTACCGATCGCATTGCCGACACCACGCGAGCCTGAGTGCAGCATGAACCACACCGCACCCGCCTCGTCCAGGCAGATCTCGATGAAGTGGTTGCCGCTGCCTAGCGTACCAAGGTGGCGGTAGTTGTTGGTGTTCTTCAGCTTTGGCGTTTTGGCGCAGATGGCGTCGAATTCTTCATGCAGCGTGGCCCAGGCCACATCGACCGGTTGCGGCGGCGTATGCCACGAGCCTTCATCGCGGCCGCGCTTGCCGCGCAACTGCGGCGAAGAGCCGTGCGGCACGGCTTTCTCGATCGCGCTACGCAGCGGGCCCAGGTTGTCGGGCAGGTCGTTGGCGGTCAGCGTGGTCTTGGCGGCCATCATGCCGCAGCCGATATCGACGCCGACGGCGGCCGGGATGATCGCGCCCAGGGTTGGAATTACGCTGCCGATGGTCGAGCCTTTACCGACGTGCACGTCCGGCATCACCGCGATATGCTTGTAGATGAAAGGCATCTTGGCCATGTTGGACAGCTGCTGCTTGGCTTCGGCCTCGACCGGCACGCCGTGGGTCCACATCTTGACGGGAAGGCCGCCTTCGATATTCAGTACTTCGTATTGTTCGTTTTTCATAATGTTTTCCATATTAACTAAACAGAGCCGGTTGCGCGACCAGACTTGAAAGAAATTGCTCTACCAACTGAGCTACGGCTACTTTCGCAGCCGCCCGGATTCGAACCGGGGACACATGTATTTCTTTACGCATTCGCGCACTCGGCATCAATCAATCCCGACCAGGGTTGACAAGACATGCTGGCAAACACGGTGTGCCTGCCAGGCCGGAATCGAACCGGCGTCACCAGATGTAGTCCTGTCTGCATTCGGGGTAAAACTCCAGTGAGCACCTGCCAGACGAGTAGTCGGTGTGACGTAACTTTTACGGAATGTAGTCACACCAGCATTCTTACTGTGCTCAAAACCTGTACTGCTTACACTGAGCGTCCATCCCATGATGGCCTCCTAAATGTCTATCGCTTCGATCTCACCCAGCCAGTGCGCGGCGCCCAACTGCCCGGCCGCGAACGCCGCGATGATCTTGAAGACGTCATCCGAAAATCCGCCGATGTTCAGCACGTCGGCCTGTTCCTTAGCCTGGGTGGTCGCATGCGGCGTTAAATCGATACACACCAGCTTGGCTTGCGGATTGCGCTGTTTGAACATTTGCCACTGCCGCATGGTTTCCGTGCCGCCGTGGCGGTTCGCATCGATCCACGATTCGTTATCCGATACAAGCACCACCAATTCGGCCTTGGTCTTGTTCTTATTCATCCGTGCCAACGGTGCGCTGCAATTGGTGCCGCCGCCGCCGATCGCCGCCAGTTTCTGGGCGTTGGTCATGACGGTGTCGCGGTTGTTCAATACGCACTGCACGACATCGACTGCAAACGGCATCACCTCTGCGTCGGGATTTTTGCGCAGCATCGCCGCCGCCACCAATCCCGCCACGTCGATGCAACGCACGGACGAGGTAGCACCGCTGCGATAACCCGTCACCGGCGAAGACATGGACCCGGAGACGTCGGGGCACACCACCACGCGGCCTTCGATCTGCGGCACATTGGTCAACGCGATTTCCAGCGCGTCCTGCAAGGCGTCGCGGATCAACGTCGGCACATCGTCAGTCGCCGCCTTGTATGCGGACAGCAGCTGATATGGAAACACCTTGGCCTTGGCGATGCTTTCGGCATCGCGCAGCTTGGCGGCGATGGCCTGCACCGCGCCAGGTATGGCGTACACGTCATGCTGGGCAAAGGTGTTCAGGTTCATCCGCACCATATGCCAGCCGCCCTGCGCCGCGATCTGCGCCCAGGCCTGGGGCGACAATTCCAGTGCGGTCAGCATCTGAAACGGCACCTCCGGCAAGGGCTGGCCCCGGTCTCGCTTGTAGGCTTCAAACGCGGCCAGCACTGGCGGCAAGGACTCGAGCTGGTAGGGCTTGCCGATCAACCAGGCGAAGAATGCTGCGCGCCACGGCTCGGACGGTTTTGGGTGCACCATCTTCACCACGTCCGCCAGCGATGGCGAATTACCCACGGCGGCCGATAGCAAAGCCTTCTCGCTGGCGTTGTTCAACCAGGCTTGCACCAGTTTCTTGGGCCGGGTGCCCAGCGATTTGCGACCGGCCGCACCCGAGCGGATGATCTGCACGAAATTGCGCAGCATCTTGCCGTTGTCGATCACGCGCTTGAACACCGGCGCCAGTTCGGCGCGGCCTTGCGCGGCCAGGACCGCGGCCAGCAGCACTGGCATGTCCTTCATGTAGCCGCGTTCGCGGCAGTACACGGCGGTTTGCGCAATGAAGCGCGGGTCCATGTCCAGGCACAGTTCCATCACCGTCGCCAGTTGGGCTTCGGCACTGGCATAGAAGGTCGCGCTCAGGCAGCCGGTGGCGGCGTATTGTGCCAGCCGGTGTTTCGGGGTCAACACATAGGCTGGTGCGCCTTCTGCGTTGACCGCAGTGGCCACCGGCAGGAATTTGTTTTTCAGCGACTGGAACAATTGGACGTTTGCCATTTTCATTTCCTCTTTTATCTGATTTTCTATCCCCACTATTGCAAGCGCTGTGCCAGCTTTTATGTTGTTGTGTAACTCATTGATAATAAAGGATATTTATTAAATATTGATAAATGTTTCAGATGCATGTATCGTTATAAATTATCTTATTAGATAAATATTTATAAAAAATGAGCAAGAAACGCATCGTGGTCATCGGTTTTGTCGGCACTCAGCTCGACAGTGGCAAGGGCGCGGCGCGCTGGGAGCGTTGGCGGCCGAGCGTCGCTATTACGCAGTACCCGGATATCGTCGTCGACCGTTTCGAGTTGCTATACAGCGGCCGCTTCAGCACGCTGGCGGGCGAGGTCGCGGCGGATATCCGCATGGTTTCGCCGGAAACCGAGGTGGTGCTGCGCGATGTACCGATGAACGATCCGTGGGATTTCGAGCAGGTCTACGCTGCATTGTTCGATTTCGCCAGGTCCTACACCTTCGACACCGATAACGAGGAATACTGGGTACATATCACCACCGGCACGCACGTGGTGCAGATCTGCATGTTCCTGATGACGGAGGCGTTTTATTTTCCTGGCCGCCTGCTGCAAACCTCGCCGCCGCGCCGCCATGCTGCCGGCGAACCTGGCGACCATGTGCTGATCGACCTCGATCTGTCCAAATACGACCAGATCGCTCAGCGTTTTTCGCGTGAGCAGGAAGAGGGCGTGGCCTTCCTCAAATCTGGCATTGCCACGCGCAATCAGCGTTTCAATACCATGATCGATGAGATCGAACGGGTCGCCATCAAGTCGAAAGCGCCGATGCTGCTGATGGGGCCAACCGGCGCAGGTAAATCCTTCTTGGCGCGCCGAGTATATGAACTGAAAAAAACGCGCCATCAAATTGACGGTCGTTTTGTCGAGATCAATTGCGCCACGCTGCGTGGCGATGGTGCCGGATCGACGCTGTTCGGCCATACCAAGGGCTCGTTCACCGGCGCTTCGTCGGACCGTCCCGGCTTGCTGCGGGCGGCGCACAAGGGCTTGCTGTTCCTGGACGAGATCGGCGAGTTGGGCCTCGATGAGCAAGCCATGCTGCTTAAGGCAGTGGAGGAAAAGCGCTTCCTTCCGGTAGGCGGGGACAATGAGGTGCAGAGCGATTTCCAGCTGATCGCAGGCACCAACCGCGACCTCGCGCAGGAGGTGATAGCGGGGCGTTTTCGTGAAGATCTGTTCGCCCGCATAAATTTGTGGACTTACGAGTTGCCAGGTCTGGTGGACCGGCCAGAGGACATCGAACCGAATATCGATTTCATGCTGGCGGACGTGGGTTCGGAACTCGGCCAGACAGCCCGCTTCAACAAGGAGGCCCGCGAGCGCTACGCGCGCTTCGCCGCATCCCCCGATGCGCTATGGGTGGGCAACTTCCGCGACCTTTCGGCATCGGTCACACGCATGGCGACGCTGGCCGAAGCAGGTCGTATCGACGACGCTGTGGTTAGCGGGGAGATCGCCCGGCTGCAACGCTTGTGGCGGCACCAGACACAGGCTGCCGACACATCGGATGTCGAACTGGAGCAGGTAATGCCGGCCGACGCGGTGGCGGAACTCGATCTGTTCGACGCCATGCAATTGCGCGCTGTCATCAAAGTCTGCCGCGCTTCCAAATCGATGTCGGATGCGGGCAGAAAATTGTATGCCGTATCGCGCAGCGCCAAAGTCAAACCCAATGACGCCGACCGGCTGAAGAAATACCTGGCGCGTTTCCAGCTGGATTGGGACAGTGTCTCCCTGGCGGAGTAGGGCGGCAGGCCACGCCCATAGTGGGGCGCAAAAAAAGTTTTCATCGACGCAACACTTATTGCGGCGGCCGGGGCGGCTTTTGCTAGAATGGGTCTCGGATTGTTGCGGTCGGCTCCCATGTTATGAATCGTTTATACGCATTCTTGCTGTTGCTGTGCCTTGCTACAGGCTCCGCCTGCGCCGGCACGGTGCAAGTCTGCGCCGACCAGGCGGAAATGCCGCCGTTCGTGTTCGCCGAGCGTGCCAACGGCCAGCGCGGCGGCCATGTGGTGGGGGCCAGCGTCGACCTGCTCAACCTGATCGGCGCGCGCTACGGCTGGACCGTCAGCGTGCAGCTGCTGCCCTGGGCGCGCTGCCTGGCGCTGGTGGCCGACCATCGGGTCGATATCGCGCTCAACGTCGGCCAGGCCGATACCGCTGGCAACCTGGTGCTGAGCGACGCCTACTTCACCATGCACAATGTGTATTTCTACTCCCGGCGGGCGCGGCCGCAAGGGCTCAAGCTGCAACAGCTGAGCGACGTGCGCCACTACCATCTGTGCGGCCTGGGCGGCTACCGCTTCGAGGTCTACGGCATACCCACCAACACGGTCGATCGCGGCGCCACCATTGGCTACGAACAACTGGTCGGCAAGCTGCACCTGGGCCGTTGCGATCTGTTCATCGACAGTCGCGAGACCATGGCCGGCCAGTACCTGATTAACCCCAAGCTGCGCAGCTTGCTGGTGGACGGCACGCTGGTGAGCCAGCCGCTGCCGGATTCGCCGCTGCGACCCTTGTATTTCGGCGTGGCGGCCAGCGGCGCCGACGCGGCCAAGCTGTTGCAGTCCCTGAACGAAGGCCTGGCGCGGCTGGCCAAGACCAAAGAACTCGACAAGCTGCTGGTCCACTACATGGAACAATAACCCCACCTGCCTGGAGCCTGGATGCCTGCCATCTCCCACCTGATTTCGGCCACGACCGCGGTGCTGCTGAGCTTGACTTTGGCTTTACCTTTGCCCGCGCGCGCGGGAGAGTCCGCGGCCGATCCGGTGCGGCCGTGGCTGTCGGTCAACGGCTTTGGCACGGTCGGCCTGGCGCACTCGGACGAGCACGGCGCCGACTATGTGTTCGACAACCTGCAACCCAACGGCACCGGCCGCAACCGCCAGTGGACCGGCGATGTCGATAGCCGGCTGGGCCTGCAACTGACGGCCAACTTCACGCCGCAGCTGTCCGGCGTGGTGCAGGTGGTGTCCGAGTACCGATGGAACGATACCTATCGGCCCTTGCTGACGTGGGCCAATCTGAAGTACGCGTTTTCGCCGGACCTCAGCGTGCGCGTGGGCCGGATCGGGCTGGCTAGTTTCCTGGCGTCGGATTCGCGCCGGGTCGGCTACAGCAATATCACGGCGCGTCCGCCGATCGAGGTCTACCGCCTGCTGGCGCTGAAGGAAAGCGACGGCGTGGACGCCTCGTACCGCATCCATGCCGGCGCCATCAGCAACACCACCAGCATCCTGTACGGCAAGCGCACCGTCACCAACACGCGCGGCATCGACGTCCATTCCACCGCCGTGATGGGCGTGTTCGACACCCTGGAGCGGGGACCGCTGACCTTGCACGCCGCCTACCAGGAACGCAACGTCGACAACCAGAACCCGCCGCGCGGGCGCTTCACGTCGCTGGGCGCGTCGTGGGACCCGGGCGAGTGGTTCGTCGCCAGCGAATGGGTGCGGGTCACCAACTATGACGGCAAGCGCGTCAAGGCCATCCGCGAAGCCTGGTATGTGAACGGCGGCATGCGCTTCGGCACGCTGACACCCTACGTCACCGTGTCCGAACTGCGGCCGCTGACCGACACCGGCAACATCCCGGTGGCGCAGCACACCTATGCGGCCGGCCTGCGCTGGGACGTGGCGCGCAACCTCGACCTCAAAGTGCAATGGGACCAGCTGCACCTGGGCGCCAACTCCTACGGCACCTTGCAGAGCGTGGTGGCCGGCACGCCGCGCGGCGGCCGCGTGAACGTGGTCAGCCTGCTGGCCGATTTCCTTTACTGACGGGAGGGCCGGTCATGCGCATGTCTCTCCCCCATTGCCTGCTGGCCGCGCTGTTGTTGGCCGGCAGTTGCAGCCGCGCCGAGGTGGTGGTGATCGTCTCGGCCCGCAATGCCGTCAAGGCGCTCAGCGGCGAGCAGGCGGCCGACCTGTTCCTCGGCAAGGCGGTCGACTTCCCCAACGGCCAGCACGCGGTGCCGATCGACCAGACCGAAGGCTCGCCGGTGCGCGATGTGTTCTACCTGAAGAGCAGCGGCAAGGCGCCGGCGCAGATGAAGGCCTACTGGGCCCACATGCTGTTCACCGGACGCGGGCAGCCGCCGGTGGAGTCGGGCGACAGCGCCGCCATCAAGCGCCTGGTGGCCGACAACCCCAACCTGGTCGGCTATATCGACCGCAGCGCGCTGGATTCCAGCGTGCGTGCGGTGCTGTCCATCCACTAGTCCGCGCGGAGGTCGGCCGTATCGACCAGGCAGGCCTCGCGCACGCGCTGCACCGTGGCCGGCGACTCCATCTGGAACCATTCGTGGTGGCCGCGGTCCTTGCGCGCCGCCAGCACGGCGCGCTTGATGGCGAAGAAGGCCGCCACCGCCAGCGTCATCGGCGGTTCGCCCATTTCCTTGGCCGACAGGATATCGCCCTGGTCCGGCGGCGCGTTCGGCGCCAGCTCGCGCGGGAACATCATGATGTTCATCACTAGCGGGATTGATTGCGCTGCCGGCGGTTTGTACTCCCAGGTGTTGGTGGTGTACAGCGCGCCCGGCGCAGGCCGCGTGGCGCTGGGCTCGGTGCTGGAATCGGCCGGCTGGTAGCTCAGGTCCTCGCTGGTCACATAGCCCAGGCCCTGCACGAAGCCGCCTTCCACCTGTCCGACGTCGATCGCCGGATTGAGGCACTTGCCGCCGTCGTACACCACGTCCGCGCGCAGGATGGTGGTTTCGCCGGTCAGCACGTCGAGCTCGACCTCGATGCAGGCCGCGCTGTAGGTGTAGCCGGTGAAGTAGTCGACTTCCTCCTTGGCCGGCTTGCCGTCCACCTTCTTGAATTCCAGGTTGCCGTCGGGGTGGGTGCCGCCGTCGATCGCCACCCGCGCCTGCGCCGACAGGTTGAGCCGTTCGTTGAAGGCGTTGCCGACGATGACGGCCCACATCGACATCGTCCTGCCGTTGTGGACCACCTCGGTGCGCCAGCCGTCCTTGTAGTCCCAGAAGTTGATCTGGTTGGCGACGCACCACTCGCTGCCGTTGGCGGTCAGCAGGCCCAGGCAATAGGCCTCCAGCCGGCCGCGCAGTTCGCCGCAGGCCTGCTGCGCCGCCAGGCCGTTGAACGAGGTGCCGGTGGAGGCGCCGGTGCTCTCCGGATTGGGCACCACGGCGGTGTCGTTTTCCGCCACCCGTATCATGCCGATCGGGACGTTGAGCGCATACGCCACCACCTGCGCCATCTTGGTGTTGAGGCCCTGGCCCATCTCGATGCCGCCGTGCCGCACCAGCACCGTGCCGTCCTGCGAATACACCTCGATCAAGGCGCCGCCCTGTTCCAGCAGCGCCAGGTTGAAGCCCGAGCCGTACTTTACCGGCAGCACCGAGATGCCGCGCTTGCGCCAGCGGTTGGCGGCGTTGAACTGCTCCACCGCCGCCGCGCGCCTGGTGAAGTCGGCCTTGTCCAGCGTGTATTCCCACACCTCGCGCATGTAGCACGATTCCAGCGGCTCGGCATACGGTGTGACCTGGCCCTGCACGTACAGGTTGCGCGCGCGCACCTGCTCCGGCGTCAGGCCGACGCTGTGGGCGGCCGCCTCGATCGCGTCCTCGACGATGATGGCGCCCTGGATCATGCCCACCGTGCGCATCGAGGTGTTGGTGGTCTTGTCGGTGCGGCAGACGTCGGTGGTGCAGGACCAGTTCGGAATGAAATAGGCCGAGTCGCTGCGCAGCGACATGCAGTCGCTGATGACGAAGCTGCAATCGTAGGTGCGGCCGCCGTCCAGCCAGTAGTCGGCCTGGAAGCCGAACAGCTTGCCGTGCGTGAGCGGGTTGCTGGCGTCGCCGATGGCGATGTTGTAGTTGCCCAGCGCCGGGTGGCGGTGGCCGAACATGGCGGTGTCGACCTGGCGCAGCGCGGCCATGCGCAGCGGCCGGTTCAGCTTCCATGCGCCGACCGCGGCGATGGTGCTGGCGAAGGCCGACTGCCCGCACTTGCCGCCGTAGCCGCCGCCGATGCGGCGCACCCGCACGTCGACCTTGTTGACCGGCAGTTGCAGCACGCTGGCGACGGCGCCCTGGATCACGTTGGCGTCCTGGGTCGAGGAGTAGACCCGCACCTGGCGGTCTTCCACCGGCTCGACGTAGCTCGACTGCGTCTCCATGTAGAAGTGGATCTGGCTGCCCACCTTCTGCTGGCTGGCGGTGCGGGTGCAGCTGACGGCGCCGTAGATGTCGCTGGCGATGGACACCTTGTAGTCGACCACCGGCCGCTTCAGGTCCGGCTGCTCGGGCGTGCGCGGCGCCACCCAGTCCAGGCTGGTGCCGGCGCGGGTGATCTTCCAGATGTGCGAGTACCACGGCGCGCCCGCCGGCTGGTCCAGGTAGACCAGCTTGTTGCGCGCGGCGTCGTTGTCCGGCAGATCGATCTGCGGGCGTTCGGCGCTGAACTGGCAAAAGTGCTGTTGCAGATAGAACGCCGCTTCCTGCGCCAGCTGTTCATTGCGCGCCACCACCATGCCGATGCACTGGCCGTAGCCGGTCAGGATCAGCGGCGCGCGCGGGTCGTAGCCCTTGGGCAGCGCGCCGTCCGGACAGGCGCTGACCGCCACGCTGATGGCGAAGATGGGATCGTCGTGCGCCATGCCGTCGACCACCGCGCCGGGCACGTCGATGGCCGTGATGTAGTCCTTCACGCCCGGATAGACCGCCTGCAGCGCCGCCAGCACCTCGGCCGGCGAGGCCGGACCTGCAACGCCGGGCACCTGGTAGATGCAGCTGCCCAGCGCGACCTGGCTTTGCACCGGCGCGCCGTTCATGCCGGTCGGCGGCATCGGGATGTCGTGGATGTACTGGGCCTCGCCGGTGGCTTGCAGCATGGCTTCGATTTTGACGTAGGGCACATGTACCGGGAACTGGTCGGTGTAGGTGACGTAGGCTTGCGTGCCGGTCGACACCGGCCGCTCGCCGCGTTCACCGGCCGAGCGCAGCGCCGGCGGCACCGGCAGGCCGCGCCATTCGCAGACGGCGATGAAGAATTTGTACAGATACGATGCGGCTAGCTGGCGCTTGTAGGTGGAGCTGTAGCCTTCGTCGGGCAGCTGCGCGTAGTGGGCGGCGTAGCGGTCGGTCAGCGCGTCGAGCTCCTGGCGCAGCACCGGCATCGCCTTGGCCAGCGTGGCGGCGTCCCAGTGCTGGCCGCGCAGCGCCTGCTCGGTCTGGGGCATGCGGGTGGCGGTCGGCGACATGCCGCCGAACACCAGCGTGATGTCGGTCACGCGTTGCTGCGCGTCGAGCTGGACCCGCATGCCGCTGTTGACGATGGAGTGGGCGTTGACCTCGCGCTGCGCGGTCTTGTAGGTTTGCGCGTACTCGTCGGCGCCGGTCAGGCGCAGCTGGTAGGACAGCAGCACGCAGCCGTCGGCGTGCTGGCGCCAGTAGGCGGGCAGGTCCAGCAGCGCCAGGGTTTTCGGTTCGGCCTGGTCGGGCGCTGCCACCGTCACCGTTGCGCCCAGCGCGGCCAGCGCCGTGTACAGGTCGGAAGGGAAGGGCACGCCCTGCTCGGCGTGCGTGACCACCAGCATGGTGTTGCCGGCCAGGGTGGCGGCGTTGCGGACGATGCTGCCGGCGGTGCGGCCGGCCATGTAGGCCAGCGCTTGCAGGCCGGCGTTGGGCGCCTGCTCGTTGGCGGCGTCGAGGAAGTCCAGCAACCTGGCGTACGGCAGGCCGCCGCCCAGGCGCAGCTGGCCGTCCGCCAGGCTCAGCGCATGCAGTTCCGGCACGTGCGAGATGTCGATGAACACGTGCGGATTTTCCACCGTGCGCGGGTAGATGCCGATCGAGGTGTTACCGCCGACCAGGCGCAGGTCGGCGCGGTCGTGGAAGTCGCGCATCAGGCCGACGGCGCTGGACACCGTCAGCGGGCGGAACCAGTGATAGCCGTTGGCCGAGTAGTGCACCGGGCGCGGCGGCTTGCGCAGCTCGGCGGGGAAGGCGATCTCCACCGGCGCGGTATTGGCCACCTTCTCGGCCGGATCGACCTCGCACGTCATGCAGCCGGCCTCGTCGACCTTGGGATTCCAGTCGGAGGCGAAGGTTTTCTTGAAGCCGTACAGGATGGGACGGTAACCGGTGCAACGGCAGATGTTGCCATCGAACATGGCCTCGATCTCCTGCTTGGTGCCGGGCTTGGGACCAAGCTGGGCCACGGCGGCCGTCATGTTCATTACCCAGCCTGGCGTGCAGTAGCCGCACTGGGTGCCGTTGTTGCAGGCCAGTCCGTCCTGCACGATGCTGACGCAGCCGGACTTGACGCTGCCCGTGCCTTCCACCGTGGTTACCAGCATGCCGTCCAGCGAGGCCACCGGCCGCAGGCAGGAGTTCACCGAGCGGTGTTCGACCTGCTGGCTGTCTTCGTTCCAGCTCGACAGCATGACGGTGCAGGCGCCGCAGCCGCCTTGCTTGCAGCCTATCTTGGTGCCGGTCAGGCCGACTTCCGGCGAGCGCAGATAGTCGGCCAGCAGCACGGTCGGATCGACCGTGGGCAGCTGGACCCGCTCGCCGTTGAGATAGAACACCAGGTCGGACATTTGCTCGGAAGTGGACATGTAGGGCTCCTGTGGCATCGATGGATGGTTCAGCGTGGCTAATTCGAGACAGCGAAAAATCGCCGATGGCGAAGGGGCAGATTACTGGTTTCGCGATGGGCGGCCAACTTAATTTTGCGCACTTTTTGCACGCAGAAAACTCACCAATTATTACCGCCCGCGCTTTTCCCTGATTGACATCGCAGAATTCGCGGTGCTATAGTGAATTTAACAAGTGGAAGCGTTTCCACTCACGTAAAAACCACAGACGGACGGGCCACGACCCTTCTGCATGGAGACAGAATGTTCACAGCCAGCCCCGCTCTGCCGGGCGATGAGGCCTTGCGCCCTTCGCCAGTCCGCCTTCCGCTGCAACCGTTGTTGCGCCTGCTTGCCTTGCCGCTGTTGCTGCTGTGCGCGCACGGCGCAGCGCAGGCCCAGACGCAGGTGCAAGCCTGGATCACCACCGGCGACCAGAGCAAGCTGCTGGCGCGCGGCGCCGATGCCGCCTTCGGCTCCGGCGTCAAGGCCGCCATCGTCATCGACGTCGACCCGGCCCAGCGTTATCAGGAGATGGTGGGCTTCGGCGCCGCCATCACCGACGCCTCGGCCTGGCTGATCCAGAACCGCCTGGACCCGCAGCAGCGCGGCGCGCTGATGAACGAGCTGTTCGGCAAGGCGCCCGGCGCCAACTTCAGCTTCACCCGCCTGACCATCGGCGCCTCCGATTTCTCGCGCCACCACTACAGCTTCGACGACATGCCGCCCGGCCAGACCGATCCGGCGCTGGCGCATTTCTCCATCGAGCCCAACCGCGCCGACGTGCTGCCGGTCACGAAAGCCGCGCTGGCGATCAACCCCAATCTGCGCGTGATGGCCTCGCCGTGGAGCGCGCCGGGCTGGATGAAAAGCACCGACAGCCTGATCCAGGGCACCTTGAAGCCGGAAGCGTTCGCGCCGTTCGCCGCCTACCTGTCGCGCTATGTCAGCGCGTATGAGAAGGAGGGCGTGCCGATCTACGCGCTGACCCTGCAGAACGAGCCGCACTTCGAGCCCAAGGACTATCCCGGTATGCGGGTCGAGCCGGCCAAGCGCGCCGCCTTCATCGGCGGCCACCTGGGCCCGCTGCTGGCGAAGGAACATCCGCAAACCCGCATCCTCGACTGGGACCACAATTGGGACGAGCCGGGCTCGCCGGCCGATGTGCTGAAAGACCCGGTGGCCAACAAATACGTCAACGGCGTGGCCTGGCATTGCTACGGCGGCGACGTGCGCGTGCAGGCCGCGCTGCACGACCGCTGGCCGGACAAGGACACCTATTTCACCGAATGCTCGGGCGGCAAATGGGCGCCGGTGTGGTCGGACAATCTGCAGCACTTCGCCCGTACGCTGGTGATCGGCACCACGCGCGGCTGGGCCAAGGGCGTGCTGCTGTGGAACCTGGCGTTGGACGAGAACGACGGCCCGCACCTGGGCGGTTGCAAGGATTGCCGCGGCGTCGTCACCATCGACAGCCGCGACGGCAAGGTCACACGCAACGAGGAGTATTACGCGCTGGCCCACGCCAGCCGTTTCGTGCGCCAGGGCGCGCGCCGCATCGCTTCGAGCAGCGGCTACAACGAACTCGACACGGTGGCCTTCCGCAACGCCGACGACGGTTCGGTGGCGCTGCTGGTGGTGAACTCGGCCAAGGCGCCGCGCAGTTTCGCCGTGCGCCTGGCGCCGGGCCAGCGCAGCTTCAGCTACACCTTGCCGGCCGCCAGCGTCGCCACGTTTACCTGGAAACCGTAACCGTAACTGCTGTGCAGGCGCACGGCAGTTTTTTCAGAACACTAGTGGAAGCGCTTCCACAAAGGAGTCAGAAATGGACGTCACCAATATTTCCGTCGTTCCCGCGAAAGCGGGAACCCATACGTCGTGTCTATTCCGGCGCAGCATGGATGCCCGCGTGCGCGGGCATGACGGGGCGTGGCCGGGCAGGCTCGCCGCGCTGTGGCTCGCCGCGGTGCTGGCAGGTTGCGGCAGCGGCGGTGGTGCCAGCGTCGTGGCACCGCCGGTGACGCCACCCACACCACCGACGCTGGAAGCGATCAAGCCGACCCCGGTGACGCCGGTGCCGGTGCTGCCGCTGACCATGCTGCACACCCAGGGCACGAAATGGCTGAAAGCGGACGGCAGCGCCGTGGCGCTCAAGGGCACCAACCTCGGCAACTGGCTGATCAACGAATTCTGGATGATGGGGCAGGGCAGCGCCGGCATCGACGACCAGTGCAAGCTGGAGGCCAATCTCGACACCCGCTTCGGCTACGCCGAACGCCAGCGGCTGATGCAGCTGTTCCGCGACAACTGGATCAGCACCCGCGATTGGGACCTGATGCAGAAGTTCGGCCTGAACGTGGTGCGCCTGCCCTTCATCTACAGCGTGGTCGAGGACGAGAAAAATCCGCGCCACCTGCGCGCCGACGCCTGGCGCTACCTGGACGACGCCATCGCCCAGGCCGAGAAGCGCGGCATGTATGTGATCCTCGACCTGCACGGCGCGGTCGGCTCGCAGGGCTGGGAACAGCACAGCGGCTGCGCCAACAAAAACCTGTACTGGTCCACGCCGGAATTCCAGGACCGCACCGTCTGGCTGTGGCAGCAGGTCGCCGGCCGCTACAAGGACCGCGCGGCGGTGGCCGGCTACAGCGTGCTCAACGAACCGTGGGGCACCACGGCCGCCAACCTGGCCGCCGTGGTCAAGACCTTGTACACGGCGATCCGCGCGGTCGATAGCAACCATGTGGTGATACTGCCCGGCCACAACAGCGGCAACATCACAGCCTACGGCAAGCCGGCCGAGCAGGGCATGAGCAATGTCGCCTTCGAGATGCACTTCTATCCCGGCCTGTTCGGCTGGGGCCAGACCGGCCTGCAGGTGCACAAGGACTGGCTCACCTGCAGCGGCGGCGGCAACAGCGGCGTGTGCGAGTGGGACAGCAAGATCAAGGCCGTCGACACCGCCTTCTTCATCGGCGAAACCCAGCCGTGGATGGGTCTCGGCCTGGACCTCGGCGGCCAGATCGCCCGCGCCTCTTTCGACACCTACGCCAAGTACGGCTGGGCCACCACGGCGTGGAGCTGGAAGGTGGTCAGCAACGGCGGCGGCCAGGGCAATGGCACCTGGGGCTTTGTGACCAACGCCGCCGGCGCCGCCGTGCCCGCCGTCGACTTCACCAAGGCGCCCATCGCCGATATCGAAAACCTGTACAAGTCGTTTGGCACCCAGGCTTATGAGGTCCACCAGCCCATGCAGGACTGGATGACCAGCAGCACCGCACCACAGCCGTTCCGTTAGCCGTTGATATTTTCCACCCGTCTAAAACTATAAGAGAGACCAGATGATGAGCAAGCAAATCCACACACTCGCACTGACACCGATCGCCGCCGCCTGCGCGGTGTTGGTGCTCGCCGCCGCGCCGGCCTGGGCGCAGCAAGGACCGTCCGCCGCGGCCGACGACAAGGAAGTCCAGTCGGTGGTCGTCACCGGCATCCGCCGCAGCATCGAAACCTCGATGGCGGTCAAGCGCGATGCCGATTCCATCGTCGAGGCGATCACCGCCGAAGACATCGGCAAGCTGCCCGACGTCAGCATCGCCGAATCCATCGCCCGCCTGGCCGGCCTGACGGCGCAGCGCGTCGAAGGCCGGGCGCAGGTGATCTCGATCCGCGGCCTGGCGCCGGACTTCTCCGGCACCCTGATGAACGGGCGCGAGCTGGTCTCCACCAGCAACAACCGCGGCGCCGAGTACGACCAGTATCCGTCCGAGCTGATCAACGGCGTCACGGTCTACAAGACGCCGGATGCGTCGCTGGCCGGCGGCGGCCTGTCCGGCACGGTGGACCTGCACACCGTGCGTCCGCTCGACATCCGCGAACGCACCATCGTGTTCAACGCGCGCGGCGAGCACAATTCCAACGGCAAGCTGAACTCGAACACCTCGGCCAACGGCAACCGCGTCAGCGCCTCGTATGTGGACCAGTTCATGAACAACACGGTCGGCGTGGCGTTCGGCTACGCCCACCTGGATTCGCCGGGCCAGCAGCAGGAATACAAATCGTGGTGGTGGGGCACCGATAACAAGCTGCCGCCGGGTAACGCCGACGTGGTGGCGCTGAAGGGCGCCGAAGTGACCGCCACCTCGCGCAAGCAGAAGCGCGACGGCCTGATGGGCGTGATCGAATACCGTCCATCCAAGGAATTCCGCACCTCGCTCGACCTGTACTATTCCGAGTTCAAGGAAGACACCACCATGCGCGGCATGATGTGGAACTCGCACCAGTGGAGCGACGTCACCTACAGCAACCCGCAAATCCAGACCATAGGCGGCACCCGCCTGCTGGTGGGCGGTTCGCTGGTCAACCTGGAACCCATCGTCCGCAACGACTTCAACACCCGCAAGGACCAGCTGGGCGCGGTGGGCTGGAACAACACCTACAAGAAGGACGGCTGGACCCTGGTGGGCGACGCCTCGTACTCGAGCGCCAAGCGCCGCGAGCAGGTGCTGGAAACCTATGCCGGCCTGGGCCCGGCCGGCTCCCACATCACCGACAACAACTTCCAGTTCAAGATTCCAACCGCCAGCGGCCTGCCGACCTTCACGCCCAGCCTGAACTTCGCCGACCCGGCCATCATCAAGCTGACCGACGTCGGCGGCTGGGGCAAGGACGCCGACATGCACCACCCGCTGGTGGAGGACAAGCTGGGTTCGATCAAGTTCTCGGCCAAGCGCGACCTGGACGGCATGTTCCGCAACATGGAAGGCGGCGTCAACTTCAGCAAGCGCGAGAAGACCCACGCCGACACCAACAACTACTGGAACCTGAAGAACGGCCGCGCGCCGGCCATCGTATCGTCCGACCTGATCCAGCCGTCCACCTCGCTGGCCTTCGCCGGCATCCCGAGCGTGCTCACCTATGACGTCATGGGCGTGCTGGGCAAGTACTACACGATGCAACCGGCCCGTCCCGACGACCAGGCCCTGCAGGACTGGGGCGTGACCGAGAAAGTCACCACCGCCTACGCCAGGCTGGGCATCGACACCGACGTCGGCCCCTTCCCGCTGCGCGGCAACCTCGGCCTGCAAGCGGTCAACGTCGACCAGAAATCGCGCGGCGCCACGGTCAACGCCGGCAAGCTGGGGACCATCACCGGCGGCGCCAACTACACCGACGTGCTGCCCAGCCTGAACCTGAACTTCGACCTCGGCAAGTACCTAGCCACCACCAACCTGCGCTTCGGCGCCGCCAAGACGGTGGCCCGTCCGCAGATGCAGGACATGCGCGCCGGCGTCTCGGGCGGGGTCGACGCCACCACCCGCATGTGGAACGGCAGCGGCGGCAACCCGCAGCTGGAACCATGGCGCGCCAATTCCTACGACCTGTCGATGGAAAAATACATCGGCAAGCGCAGCTACATCGCCGCCGCGCTCTGGTATAAAAAGCTGCAGAGCTACATCTACAACCAGCAGACCGCGTTCAGCTTTGCCGGCTTCCCCAACCCGTCGGGCGTGGTGCCGCTGCAGGACATCGGCACGCTGAACCGGCCGACCAACGGCGCCGGCGGCCTGGTCAAGGGTGTCGAATTGTCGGGCTCGCTGGATGGCGGCCTGCTGTACGCGCCGCTGGACGGCTTCGGCGTGACGGGCAGCATGTCCGGCACCGAGAGCTCGATCCATCCCAACGGTCCGGGCACCAAGGAGAAGCTGCCGGGGCTGTCGGGCGTGGTGTCCAACTTCACGGTCTACTACGAGAAAGCGGGCTACCAGGCGCGCGCCAGCCGCCGCTACCGTTCGGCTTATCGTGGCGAGGTGACGGGCTTGTTCGCGCAGCGTTCCTTCAGCGAGATCCTGGCCGAGCGCCAGATCGACTTGCAGCTGGGTTATGCGATCGAGGAGGGCCGCTACAAGGGCCTGTCCTTCCTGTTCCAGGTGAACAACCTGAACAACTCGCCTTACCAGACCCGCCAGGGCGATGCGTTCTCGGGCGGCTCGTATGCGCCCGAGCGCTATACCACCTACGGCCGCCAGTTCCTGCTGGGATTGAACTACAAGCTGTAAGCTGCACGCCCGCCGCCGCCCGGCGGGCGTCTTCTGTTATTTCCCTAACACACGATTGGTTTGCGTGGTTTGCAAGGTGGGTATTTGAGCTAAACTTCTTGCTTCTTTAGCCACACCGGCCCGGACCATGCCCAATCAATCGTCGCTGGATGAACGCAGCTTCCGCACCATCCTGGTACGCAACGTTGCTTTGCCGTTGGTTGCCGGCGTGGTCAGCGCCGCCGTCTTCGTGGTCTTGCTGGCCTACCTGATCGCCGCTACGCGCTGGGTCGAGCACAGCGAGCGCGTGATCGGCAACGCCAACGAGATCAGCAAGCAGATGGTGGACATGGAAACCGGCTTGCGCGGCTACATGCTGACCGGCGAGCAATCGTTCCTGCAGCCCTATGTGCTGAGCAAGCCCAAGGCCGGCGCCGGCATCGATGCGCTGACGGCGCTGGTGTCGGACAATCCGGCGCAGGTCGACCGGCTGCGCACCATACGCGCCCAGCAATTGCAATGGGACCTGTATGCCCAGGAAATGATCAAGCTGCGCGCGGCCGACGCCGACGTCACCGGCGCCGTCAAGACCGGGCGCGGCAAGATCCAGTTCGACGAAATCCGCCGCCAGCTGGACGACTTCGTCGATGCCGAGCTGCGCATGCGCCAGGAGCGCAAGGACGACGCCAGGGGCGTCACCACCTGGGTAGCGGCGCTGTACCTGCTGCTGACGCTGGGCGTGGGCGGCAGCCTGGCCTGGTTCGGCCGGCGCGAGCTGCTCGGTTTGTCGAAGGTGTATAACGCGGCACTGTCCGAGCACAGCGCCCATGCCGCGCTGCTGGCGCAACAAGCCTGGCTGCGCACCGGCCAGAGCGAGCTGGCGCAGCAGGGCATCGGCCAGATGGGCTTGCCGTTGCTGTCGGCCACGCTGCTGCAATTCATGGCGCGCTACCTGGACGTGGTGGTCGGCGCGCTGTACCTGCGCGCCGACGACGGCAGCTTGCGCCGCGTCGCGTCCTACGGCTTCAGCGCCGAGGCCGAGGCGCGCGAACAGCGCCTCAAGCCGGCCGAGGGCCTGGTGGCGCAGGCCGCCCTGCAGCGCCGCCTGATCCGCCTCGACCAGGTGCCGCCCGGCTACCTGCAACTGAGCTCCGGCCTGGGCGCGGGATCGCCGGCCAGCGTGCTGCTGGCGCCGCTCGACACCGACGGCGAGATCAACGGCGTCATCGAGCTGGGCCTGTTGCGGCCGATCACCGAACGCGATGTCGACTTCCTCAACCTGGTCAAGGGCAACGTTGGCAACGCCATCGACGCCAGCCTGTCGCGCCAGCGCCTGCAGGAAGTGTTGGCCGAAACCCAGCAGCTGAACGAGGAACTGCAGGTGCAGCAGGAGGAACTGCGCACCGCCAACGAGGAACTGGAGGAGCAGTCGCACGTGCTGGAGCAGTCGCAGGCTAGCCTGGAGAACCAGAAAGCCGAGCTGGAACAGACCAACGAGCAGCTGGCCGAGCAGGGCATGGCGCTGGACCAGAAGAACGCCGCGCTGGGCAAGGCGCAGCAGGAACTGGAACAGCGCGCCGCCGAACTGGAGCGCGCCAGCCAGTACAAATCGCAATTCCTGGCGAATATGTCGCACGAGCTGCGGACTCCGCTGAACAGCTCGCTGATCCTGGCCAAGCTGCTGTCGGAAAACGCCAGCGGCAATCTGCACGAAGAACAGGTGCGCTTCGCCCACACCATCTATGCGGCCGGCAACGACCTGCTCAACCTGATCAACGACATCCTCGATATCTCCAAGGTCGAAGCGGGCAAGCTGGAGCTGGTGCCGGAGCAGTTGTCGCTGCGCCAGGTGGTGGACGGCATGGCCATGGTGTTCGATCCGCTGGCGCAGCAAAAAAAACTGGCCTTCCACGTGCAGCTCGCCGACGGCCTGGCCGCCACCATGGTCAGCGACCGCCAGCGGCTGGCGCAGATCCTCAAGAACCTGCTGTCGAACGCGCTCAAGTTCACCAGCAGCGGCCAGATCACGCTGGCGGTGCGCCCGGCCGGCGACGGCCAGGTCGCCTTCGCGGTGCAGGACAGCGGCATCGGCATCCGCGCCGAAGACCAGCAAGGCATCTTCAACGCCTTCCAGCAGGCCGACGGCACCACCAGCCGCAAGTACGGCGGCACCGGCCTGGGCCTGTCGATCTCGCGCGACCTGGCGCAGCTGCTGGGCGGTAGCATCAGCCTGGTCAGCGAACCGGGCCGGGGCAGCTGCTTCACGCTGACCTTGCCGCTGGCGTGGCGCGCGCCGGCGCCGTCCGGCGCCGCCGGCAGCATGCCGGCGCCGGCCCGCTGGGCGGTGGAGATGGCGGC
>NZ_JAQQPR010000036.1:0-66079 GCF_036688705.1 Duganella sp. S19_KUP01_CR8
CCGCAGCCTTCAACGCCGGACGCGCGGCCGGCGCCGCGACGGCAACCCGCGCCGGCGCTGCCGCCACGCGGGTCTGGCGCCGCGCCATCGCCTGCGGACGCGGCGCCATCGCCTGGTCCAGCTTGAACACGCTGACCACTTCCGCCAACGCCGCCGCCTGCTCCTGCAGCGAGGCCGCCGCCGCTGCGGCTTCCTCCACCAGCGCCGCGTTCTGCTGCGTCACCGTGTCCATCTGGCCCACCGCCATGTTGATCTGGTCGATGCCCACGCTCTGCTCCTGCGTCGCCAGGGTGATCTCGCCCATGATGTCGGTCACACGCTGCACGCTGGAGACGATCTCGCCCATCGTCGCTCCGGCCTCCGCCACCAGCTTGCTGCCGGCGCCGACCTTGTCGACCGAATCGCCGATCAATTCCTTGATCTCCTTGGCCGCCGTGGCCGAACGCTGCGCCAGGTTGCGCACTTCCGACGCCACCACCGCAAAGCCGCGTCCCTGCTCGCCCGCCCGCGCCGCCTCCACCGCCGCGTTCAGCGCCAGGATGTTGGTCTGGAACGCGATTCCGTCGATCACGCTGATGATGTCGACGATCTTGGACGACGACGCGTTGATCGACTCCATCGTATCCACCACGCGCGACACCACGTCGCCGCCGCGCACCGCTACGCCGGACGCCGACGCCGCCAGCTGGTTGGCCTGGCGCGCGTTGTCCGCATTCTGCCGCACCGTCGACGTCAGCTCCTCCATCGACGACGCGGTCTCCTCCAGCGAACTGGCCTGCTCCTCGGTGCGCGAGGACAGATCCAGGTTGCCGCTGGCGATCTGCGTCGACGCCGCCGCTATCGTCTCCGTCCCGCCGCGCACCTGGCCGACGATGCGTATCAGGCTGGTGTTCATGTCCTTGAGCGCCTGCAGCAGCTGTCCGGTTTCCTCGGTGGTCTCGACCTCGATCCGGCTGGTCAGGTCGCCCGACGCCACCGTCTGCGCCACGCGCACCGCCTCATTGATCGGCGTGGTGATCGCCCCCGTGATGTAGGCCGCGCAGCCGATCGCCACCAGCGCCGCGATCACGCCCGACGCCACCATCGCCCACTCGGCGCGCGAGATCGCCGCCGCGCCCTCTTGCACGCTGGTGGCCGCGATGTCCTCGTTGAGTTTTTCTATCTTCATCAGCGTCGCCTCGGCCTTCAGGAACAAGGGCCGCGACAGCTGGTACTGCGCAAAGAAATCGACAAACAAATCCTTCTGCTTTTGCTCGTCCTTGTTGCCTGCCATGGCGCCGACGATGGAGCCGATCTTGTCGTCCACCGCTTTCCACGCGGCCCATTCGCCGGTGAACTGCTTCCACAGCACCTCCTCCTCGGCCGTTTGCGGCAGCGGCTCGTAGCGCTTCCAGCCGCGATCGATGTTGGCCCAGGCTTTCTTGCGCAGCTCCTGCGCTTCGTTGAATTTGTCCTGCGAGTGATAGTCGTTTTCGTAGACCGCCGTGTACAGCGTGGCCGCCGCCACCGCGGTCTGGCCCTCGCTCATCGCCAGCAAACCCTGGATCGACGGCAGCCGCACCACGCCGATTTCGTTGACGGCGCCGCCCACCTTGACAATGCCCGTGTAGCCCGCCGCGCCCACCACCAGCAGCGCCAGCATCATGATCGCCACCAGCACGGCGAGCTTCCACTTGATGAGTAAATTCTTGAACATCCGGTATCCCTTGAAGTGGTGAAATCGAGGAGAGAATGTGTGACAATTCCCTTAGGCCCAATATGCTGTCCGGGCATGGCAGCGTCAATCAGATTCTTTCAGTCTGTGGTGCCGCGCGCACAGTTGTAGGGTAAGCTTGCGGTTTTTACACCGCCCCCCTACCGAAAATGGAAGCACTAGACATCGTCGATACCCAGGCCGACACTCCCGCCGCCGGCCGCAAGCTCAATGCCACCGTCGCCATCACAGTCGCGCTGCTGGCCACCTTCATGGGCATCTGCAAGGTCAAGGACGACAACATCAACCAGAGCATGCAGCAGGCGCAGGCCAACCGGGTCGACCACTGGGCCTTCTACCAGGCCCGCAACGTGCGCGAGGAAGTCGCCAAGTCGACCGTGGTGCAGCTGCGCCTTGCCGCGGCGGGCAAGCCGGCGACCGAGCAGGCTGCCTACCAGGAAGCGATCAAGCAGTACGAGAAGGTGGTCCAGGACCAGGACAGCAAGAAGGCCGAAGCCAGGGCCCAGGCCGAGCAGGACCAGAAAACCTACGACGCCGCCAACTTCAAGGACGATCAGTTCGACCTGTCGGACGCGCTGCTGGCGATCGCCATCTCGCTGCTGGCGATCACCGCGCTGACCCAGTTGTGGGCGCTGTACTTCGCGGCGCTGGTGCCGACCGCGTTCGGCGTGCTGATGGGATTATCCGGCCTGGCCGGCTGGAGCCTGCACCCGGCCGCGCTGATCGCGCTGCTGTCCTGACGCCGGCGGCCGGAGCTTAGCCGCCGATCACGCGGTTGCGGCCAGTGCGCTTGGCTTCGTACATGGCGGCGTCGCCGGCGGAGATCAGGCGTATCAAGTCATAGCCATGTTGGTCCGACGAGACCACGCCGACGCTGGCCGTATAGCGCACCGACAGCGCATCGATCTCCACCAGTTCCAGCTCGATGCGCGCGCGCAGCCGCTCGGCCACCTTGGCCGCGGACGGCAGATCCGAGCCGTCCAGCACCAGCACGAACTCCTCGCCGCCGAAGCGCGCCAGCAAATCGTAGGGCCGCAGCTCCAGCTTGAGTATGCCGGCCAGATGGCGCAGCACCTCGTCGCCGACCGGATGGCCGTAGGTATCGTTGATGGTCTTGAAGAAGTCGACGTCGATCATGATCACGGCCAAGCTGCGGCGGCCGCGCTGCGCGCGCAGCGCCACCCGCTTGCCGTGGATTTCCAGGCCGGCCCGGTTCAGCGCCCCGGTCAGCGCATCGAGCGTCGACAGGCGCCGCAGCCGTTCGGCGTAGCGCCACATCACCATCAGGATCAGGCCGAACGCGATGCAGACCTGGGCCAGCGGTATCACCAGCATGCTGGCCCCCATCACCAGTGAGCTCGGCACGTCGGCCGGATCGCCATGGAACAGCATGTGCACGCCGCGCACGAACAAGGCCAGCCCCAGCACCGAAAAGCCGGTCACGCTGATGATGATGCCGCGCCAACCGCCGTGGCGGGCGATGGTGACCGCGCACAGCCAGTTCAGCAGCGCAAAATAGAAACCGCTAAAGCACAGCCTCGCCCGCAGGCTGGGCACGATCAGGCTGAAGTAGGTGGAGACCAGCAGCGCCAGCACGGTGATGATGGCCACGCCGCGCCAGCTCAACGTATCGGAGCAGTGCACGCGCAGGCCGCGCAGCACCAGCCCCAGGCCGAACGCCATCACGCCGTAGCCGACCACCATGTGCAGGATGGCAGGCAGGTCATCGAGGTTGGTCATGGCCAGGCCGACCGACACCACCAGATTGCCCAGCGCCCACCAGCGCAACTCGGGCGGACTGCCCGAATAGCAGGCGGAGGCGACCAGCAGCGCCGTCGTCAGCAATGTGACGCAGACCTGTACCAACAATAGAGTGTCGAGATTGAGCACGCCGGATTCCGCCTTGAGGGATGCCTCAATGTATCCCAGCGCACGGCCAGTGGCAATCGCACATGTAAAAAAGAAACAAAAAAAGCTGCCGAGACAGCTTTTTTCGCGACGCCGGCCGGTATCAGGCCTTGCGGCGGCGTGCAACCACGCCCATCAGCGCCAGGCCGCCCAGCAGCATGGCATAGGTTTCCGGCTCAGGCACCGGGGTGGCGATGTAGCCCTTGAACGGCTCGTAGCCGATCTCGACCGCGCTGACCAGGGCGCGGGCCACAACGCTGCCCTCCAGGTGGCCGGCGCCGGACACCACGGCGTTGTTGGCCAGCACCGAACCCCAGACGAAGGTGTTGACCTTGACGCCGGTGGCGTCGTTCAGGTTGAACAGCACGTTGGCGCGCATCTGCTCCAGCAGGCCGCCCTGACCGCCGCCGAAGACCACGTCGCCCGTGCCGTTCACGTTGATGACCACGGTGGCGCCGTCTTTCACGTTGCTCAGCGTCAGGTTGCTCAGGTCGTGGGTGCCGACGTTGAACACTTGCAGGCCGGAGCTATTGTTGCCGACCAGCTCGATGCCGCCGTTGACGAAGTTGACCGCGCCGTTGCCGGCCTGGCTGTTCAGCGTGCTCGACAGGCCGGTCAGTTGGGTCTTGGCCGCGGCGAAGTCGGTGTAGGTCGAAATATTGGCTTTGTTCAGCGTCAGGTAGGAAGACGAGTTGTTCGCGCCGCCGTACACGCCAAAGCCGTTGTAATTCTTGGTGTATTCGGTGATCGGGCCGATCGAGGCGTTGGTGTTCACATTGGCCAGCGGCGCGGCGTAGATGTCGCCGCCGTTCAGCCTGACATTGCCGCCGACTACCAGGCTGGGCGCGGTGACGCCGAACGGAGTGCGGTAGCCGATCGATGCGCCCGAGGTGTTGACGCTGCCGCCGACGGCCATGCGGCCTTCGATATCGGTGAAGCTGCTGGCGCTGCCGTAGAAATAGGCGCTGTAGTCCGACGCCGGACCCAGGTTGAAACTAGGCGCCGCGGCCTGGGCGCTGCACAAGGCAGCCGCGCCCAGCACCAGCGGCAAAATGCGGTGCATCAGAGTGGAAATGGTCATGGTATGTAATTGGTATGTTCGTTAGGAAACAGGAAAAACCCTCAAGCAAGGGCTGAATTATATCTCATCAACAACAAGAATAATATTATTGATAAGAAAAATATCCGCACTATATAACCAATTACATACCAATAATATGCCGCACGCTATGCGGGCGTATCGGGTAAAGTGATGCTTATAGCAATCCACCGACTAAACCATGGCCTATCCTATCGAGCATAAACTGGTGATCGGCATCGCCTCCAGCGCGCTGTTTGACCTGACCGAATCGCACAAGATCTACCTGGAGGGCGGCGCCGAGGAGTACCGCAAGTACCAGGAACAGCATATCGACGTGATCCTGGGCAAGGGCGTGGCCTTCCCCTTCATCCGCCGCTTCCTCAACATCAACAAGCACTACGCCCAGTCGGCGCCGGTGGAAGTGGTGCTGATGTCGCGCAATTCGCCGGAAACCGGGCTGCGGGTGATGAATTCCATCGCCCACTACGGGCTGGACATCTCGCGCGCCTGCTTCGTCACCGGCAAATCGCCGTACAGCTACCTGCCGGCCTTCAATACCTCTTTGTTCCTGAGCGCCAACGAGGAGGACGTCCGCAACGCGCTGGAGGCCAATTATCCGGCCGGCCTGGTGCTGCCCTCGCGCACCGAGGACGATGACGACGAGGAATTGCGGGTCGCTTTCGACTTCGACGGCGTGATCGCCGACGACGAATCCGAGACCGTCTTCAAGCGCAACAACGATGTCGACGAGTTCCATGCGCACGAGCGCGAGCGGGTCGCCATCCCCCACCAGCCCGGCCCGCTGGCCGACCTGTTCCAAAAGCTGTCGCTGATGCAGCGGCTGGAGGAACGCGCCCAGCGCCGCGATCCGTCGTACAAGCGCATCCTGCGCATCGCCATCATCACCGCCCGCAGCGCGCCGTCGCACGAGCGCGTGGTCACCACGCTGAAGAGCTGGGGCGTGTCCGCCAACGAGACGTTTTTCCTGGGCGGCATGGAAAAAGCCCGGGTGCTGGGCATCTTCAAGCCGCATATCTTCTTCGACGACCAGCTCAGCCACCTGAAGTCGGCCGGCGGCAACATACCGATGGTCCACGTGCCCTTCGGCATCGCCAACCGGCCGGCTGCCCCCGCACTGCGGCCCGAAGGGGTCTGACCCCGCCCGGGGTCTGACCCCGCCCGGGGTCTGACCCCAGCCTCACCGGGGTAGCGCGCCGTTCACTCGAAGACTGGGCTTCGTCTATAATGTCGGCAGCGGCATTGCCACTCTGGCGACGCGCCTTAACAGTGAATGTGTGTTGTGTCCCTGGTCTTAAAAAACTCCCTACCAAAACCCGGCACCCGCTTCGCCCTGCCTGCGCTGCACGGCTCGTCGGACGCCTACGCATTGGCGCTTACCGCGCTCGAACTCAAATCCCAGGGCCAGATGCTGGCCGTGATCGTCGCCAACGCCAGCGACGGCCAGCGCCTGCTGGACGAGATCCCATGGTTCGGCGGCGACCAGCTGCGCTGCCATTTGCTGCCGGACTGGGAAACCCTGCCCTACGACGCCTTCTCGCCGCACCAGGACCTGGTGTCCGAGCGCCTGGCCACGCTGCACGAAATCTCCAGCGGCCAGTGCGACGTGATGCTGGTGCCGGCCACCACGGCGCTGGTGCGCATGGCGCCGCCGTCGTTCCTGGCGGCCTACACCTTCTTCTTCAAAAAAGGCGAGTCGCTCGATGAAGCGCGCCTGAAGGCGCAGCTGACGCTGGCCGGCTACACCAACGTGGCGCAGGTGATGTCGCCCGGCGAATACTCGGTGCGCGGCGGTTTGATCGACCTGTTCCCGATGGGTTCCGCCCTGCCCTACCGGCTCGACCTGTTCGGCGACACCATCGAAACCATCCGCACCTTCGACGCCGACACCCAGCGCTCGCTGTACCCGGTCAACGAGGTGCGGCTGCTGCCCGGCCGCGAGTTCCCGATGGACGAAGCGGCGCGCACCACCTTCCGCAACCGCTGGCGCGAGCAGTTCGAGGGCGATCCATCGCGCTCGGTGGTGTACAAGGACATCAAGAGCGGCATCGCCTCGGCCGGTATCGAGTACTACCTGCCGCTGTTCTTCGAAGAGACGGCCACGCTGTTCGACTACCTGCCGCAGGGCGCGGCGCTGGCCCTGGTGGGCGACATCGACGCCGCCATCAAGCGCTTCTGGACCGACACCGGCTCGCGCTACCGCTTCCTCAAGTCCGACCGCGACCGCCCCATCATGGCGCCGGAAGCGCTGTTCCTGTCGGACGAACAGTTCTTCACACTGGCCAAGCCCTACGGCCGGCTGGTGATCTCGAAAGATGCGGACAGCGGCGCCTCCGAGCTGTCGGCGCCGGTGCCCAACATCGCCGTCAACCGCCACAGCGACGACCCGCTGACCAATCTGCGCGCCTACCTGCTGCCTGCCGGCCGCCGCGTGATGATCTGCGCCGAATCGAACGGCCGCCGCGAGACGCTGCAGCAGTACTTCACCGAATACGACCTGGCGTTGACGCCGGTCGAAGGCTACGAAGGCTTCGCCACCTCCGGCGCGAAGCTGATGCTGGGCGTGGCGCCGCTGCACGCCGGCTTCGAGCTGTCGACGCCGACCGAAAACCTGATTTTCATCACCGAGACCGAGCTGTATGCCGGCTCCGGCCGCCGCGTCGGCAAGAAGAAGCAGGAAGCCGTCACCCAGGTCGAATCGATGGTGCGCGACCTGTCGGAGCTGAAGATCGGCGATCCGGTGGTGCACATCAACCACGGCATCGGGCGCTACATGGGCCTGACCAGCATGGACCTGGGCGAAGGCGAGACCGAGTTCCTGCACCTGGAATACGCCAAGGACACCAAGCTGTATGTGCCGGTATCGCAGCTGCACGTGATCTCGCGCTACTCCGGCGCCTCGCCGGAAGACGCGCCGCTGCATGCGCTGGGTTCCGGCGCGTGGGAGAAAGCCAAGCGCCGCGCCGCCGAACAGGTGCGCGACACCGCCGCCGAGCTATTGAACCTGTACGCCCGCCGCGCGCTGCGCCAGGGCCATTCGTTCGAATATTCGGCGCACGACTACGAGCGCTTCGCCGACAGCTTCGGCTTCGACGAAACGCCGGACCAGCAGGAAGCGATCAACAACGTCATCAAGGATATGACCTCCGGCAAGCCGATGGACCGGCTGGTGTGCGGCGACGTCGGCTTCGGCAAGACCGAGGTGGCGCTGCGCGCGGCCTTCATCGCCGTCATGGGCGGCAAGCAGGTGGCGATCCTGGCGCCGACCACGCTGCTGGCCGAGCAGCACGCGCAAACCTTCGCCGACCGCTTCGCCGACTGGCCGGTGCGCATCGCCGAAATGTCGCGCTTCCGCACCGGCAAGGAGATCACGCAGGCGATCAAGGGCATGGCCGACGGCACGCTGGACATCGTCATCGGCACCCACAAGCTGCTGTCGGACGACGTCAAGTTCACCCGCCTCGGCCTGGTCATCATCGACGAAGAACACCGTTTCGGCGTGCGCCAGAAGGAAACCCTGAAATCGCTGCGCGCCGAGGTCGACGTGCTGACGCTGACCGCCACGCCGATTCCGCGCACGCTGGGCATGGCGCTGGAAGGCCTGCGCGACTTCTCCGTCATCGCCACCGCGCCGCAAAAGCGCCTGGCGATCAAGACCTTCGTGCGCAGCGAGGGCGAATCCATCATCCGCGAAGCCTGCCTGCGCGAATTGAAGCGCGGCGGCCAGGTCTACTTCCTGCACAACGAGGTCGAGACCATCCAGAACCGCATGGCGATGCTGACCGAGCTGCTGCCGGAGGCGCGCATCGCCGTGGCCCACGGCCAGATGCACGAGCGCGACCTGGAAAAAGTGATGCGCGACTTCGTGGCGCAGCGCTACAACATCCTGCTGTGCACCACGATTATCGAAACCGGCATCGATGTGCCTACCGCGAACACCATCATCATGCACCGCGCCGACAAGTTCGGCCTGGCGCAGCTGCACCAGTTGCGCGGGCGCGTCGGCCGTTCGCACCACCAGGCCTATGCCTACCTGCTGGTGACCGACGTGCAAGGACTGACCAAACAGGCGCAGCGCCGCCTGGACGCGATCCAGCAGATGGAAGAACTGGGCAGCGGCTTCTATCTGGCGATGCACGACCTGGAGATCCGCGGCGCCGGCGAAGTCCTGGGCGACAACCAGTCCGGCGAGATGACCGAGATCGGCTTCCAACTGTACTCGGACATGCTGAACGAGGCGGTGCGCTCGCTTAAGGCCGGCAAGGAGCCGGACCTGGCGGCGCCGCTGGCCACCACCACCGAGATCAACCTGCACGTGCCGGCGCTGCTGCCGGCCGATTTCTGCGGCGACGTGCACGAACGGCTGTCCATTTACAAACGCATGGCCAACTGCAACGTCCAGGACAAGATCGACGACATGCAGGAAGAGATGATCGACCGTTTCGGCAAACTGCCCGATCCCGTCAAGGCGCTGATCGAGACCCACCGTCTGCGCATCGCCGCCAAAACCGTGGGCATCGTCAAGATCGACGCCCATGGCGAAGCGGCCACCCTGCAGTTCATGGCCAAGCCGCCGATCGACCCGATGCGCATCATCGAGCTGATACAGAAGAACCGCCAGATCAAGCTCAATGGCCAGGACAAACTGAAGATCACCGCCTCCATGCCCGACCTGGCGGCGCGTGTCGCCCAGATCAAAGGTGCGATCAAACAGTTGACCACATGAGCCATAACCAGTAACTTGGGCGCTTAGCCCAAAAAACGCTATACGCATTTATGAAGACTGCAAAAAATACTATGAATCTCGTGCTGCAAGGTTTGGACGACTGCAAGGCCCGGCTGGAACGCATCGCGGCGCTGACGGCGCCGAAAAACATCACCTGGTTGAACGAACGCGCGCTGCGCTGCGAAGGCATCACCTTCTCGCCGGCGCTGCGCCAGACCATCGAAGTGGCCGCCCAGGCGGCCCAGCTGGACGCCACCTATTCCATCGGCATGCACAAGATGAGCGAATTCAAGCTCGTCGCGATGGACATGGACTCGACGCTGATCACCATCGAGTGCATCGACGAAATCGCCGACATGCAAGGCCTCAAGCCGCAGGTGTCCGAGATCACCGAGGCGGCAATGCGCGGCGAGCTCGATTTCTCCGAGAGCCTGAAGCGCCGCGTGGCGCTGCTGGAAGGCCTGGAGGCGTCGGCGCTGGAGCGCGTGTATAACGAACGCCTGCAACTGTCGCCGGGCGCTGAGACCATGCTCAAGGCGGTGCAGCAGGCCGGCCTGAAAACGCTGCTGGTGTCGGGCGGCTTCACTTTCTTCACTTCGCGCTTAAAAGAGCGCCTGGGCCTGGACTACACCCACGCCAACGAGCTGGAAATCGTCGACGGCCGCCTGACCGGCCGCGTGGTCGGCGGCATCGTCGATGCGGAAGAGAAGCAGCGCACCGTGGAACGCGTGTGCGCGGAGCTGGGCATCGAGCCTTCGCAGGCGATCGTCATGGGCGACGGCGCCAACGACCTGAAAATGATGAGCATCTCCGGCATGTCGGTGGCGTTCCGCGCCAAGCCGGTGGTGCGCGAGCAGGCCAACGTGGCGCTCAACTTTGTCGGCCTGGACGGCATTCTTCCGCTGCTGACCTGATAGGCGCTAGCGATTGGTGTTAAAACAACTATTATTGCTCTTCATTAGTAGATAAATATGCATTTTTTCATGTGGTGTGCCATGATTATCGATTAGGTAATTAATGGGGACTACATGAATATCTTCCGCTTGGTACTCGTATTGGCGACGCTATCGCTCGCATCTCAAGCAAACGCAGAACTACATCAGTACACATTCAAGAGCGTGTTGGTACCGGATAACGCGGTCAATGCAACGAGGGTTTATCCTGACGGAACGACAATAACGGGCAAATTCCAGTTGGACGACAGCCTGTCCTCTACCGACTATACAAACAGCCGCTACACTTACGGCGCCTTCAGTGGATCTATTCTTATTGGAAACAACGCAATAAAGTTCGCCGACAGCCTGGTCTACGTCACCAATAACTACGCGAACATCACTGAAGTAGTAATGCTCGGAGGAGGCCGATGGAATACGGGCGGCTCGATTTCGGAAACGCAGGCTCCGGCAGGCTATGCAATAGAAGGATTGCAGCTAAGTTTTGATTTTCAGCGCGCCGCGATCGATACGCCTATCGATCGTCTCTTTTCCAGCCAGACACCTATATCTAGCTCGCTATACCTTGATTATGGCCTTTCAAACGGTATGTTCTATGGGAATTGGGGTAGCGTGACGGAAATCAAACCGCTATCGCCGATACCCGCTGTTCCAGAGCCGAATATGGCGCTCTTGATCGGGATTGGTTTCCTCTGTTTGTTAGTAGCGAAGCGCAGGGCAGCCCGCGAAACCTGATCGCATTAGCACAGTGAATGGGCAATCAAAATCGTTCACTGTACTAATCGCGTGACGGACTCTATGCTGGCGGCTCACTGAAGGAGCCGTCATGCATCAGATCACGCTGGAACAAGATACGCGGCGGCATCGGCATCTTCGTGGTGTCGACCTTCGACGGCGACCACCTGCTGCTGCAACAGCGCGATCTCGATCGCGCCCTGCCTTTACTTGACGCTGCGGGCCACCATCTGATCCGGGCCGTGTAGGCTCACTCCGGCCACGTTGCCGTTGTCGCGCTGGTCGAACTCCACGCGCAGCCCGCCCCAGCGCGTGATGAATGCGCCCTTGCCGGCCGGCTCCAGTTCGACCACGGGGCCGTTGTTCATCTGCACAAACAGCTTCTTGCGATGCTCGGTGACCGTCAAGGTCCGGCCGTCGGCCAGATCGTACTGGCCCCTAAATTCCTGCAAGTCCGCCTCCTGCAGCGGTTTCTCGGCCGCGCCCGCTGCGCCGGGAATGCAGCAGCCCAGCAATAGTGCCCACACAAAAGTACGCATGATATTTCCCATCCAAGTAGATATCGCCATCGCTCACAATGTGGATGGCAATGGCTACACTCTAGACAAAAGACCACCTTTTGCACGGAGCATCCGACAAACAGTGGCTGCCGCCGGACGAACGGTTGTTATGGGGGTGTGAACGTGCAAGGCGGCGTGGCAGATACCGTCGATATCAAACACGAAAATTATCAAAAATGATAATATTGATTTTTATCTACAGCTCTTGCTATCCATGATCCGCTTCCTCCTTTGCATGCCGCTGCTGCTGGCCGCGGTCGCCAGCCAGGCCGCCACCGAATGCCGCTACACCGAATTGGCCGCGCTGGACATCAACGTGGACGAACGTTTTTCCGACACGCCTTACCTGGACGCGCAAATCAACGGCAAGTCGGTGCACATGCTGATCGACACCGGCGCCTTCAAAACCCTGTTGACGCGCGCTGAACTCGACCGCCAGAAAGTGACCCTCACCCGTTCTCGCGAGATCGTGAATGGCGTGGGTGGGCGCGCGGCGATGTTTAACGCCCGTCCGAAAGAAGTGATCATCGGCCCGGCGCGAGTGCGCCAGACCTGGTTCCCCGTGGTCGAGGGCCTTGACTATCCCGGCTACGGCGGCATCATCGGCGCCGACTACCTGCTGCAAGCCGACCTGGAAATCGCGCTGGCGGACAAGCAACTCAAGTTCTTCCGAGGCGCCGGCTGCGACGACAAGTCGCTGGCCTACTGGGACGTCAAAGCAATGGACGTGCCGCTGGACATACCATACCGCGACAGCCGCGCGATGGTGCCGGTGACGCTCAACGGCACCAAGCTGATGGCCCTGATCGACACCGGCGCCACCATCTCGGTGGTCGACCAGCGCACCGCCGAACGCCTGGGCTTCGACCCAGCGGCCGCCGACACCCGCAAGGGCAACAAGCTGCGTGGCCTCAACGACAAAACCCGGCAATCATGGATCACCACTTTCGACAGCTTCGCCATCGGCGAGGAACAGATCGCTCATCCGCGCCTCACCGTCATGGAGTCGGTGGACGGCGACATCGACACCAGGGATCATCAGATGGTGTTGGGACGCGACTTCCTGCGCGCTCACCGCGTACTGCTGTCGACCGCTCAGCGGCGCTTCTATTACTCGTATCTGGGCGGCCCGGTGTTCGCCGCCTCGCATGGAGCGAAGCAGCCGTAACTGGCTACGGCTATCAGCCGTCCAGCTTTTTGGTCAGCGCATAGCGCGCCCCGCCGGGCGGGAAATCGGCGAGGCGGCTGAACACGGTGTAGCCGAGCTTTTCATAGAACGGCAAGGCCTGGAAGCTGAGCGTCTCGACGAACACATTCCGTACGCCGCGCCGCAAACCCTCGCGCTCGGCGATCGCCATCAACTCGCTGCCGTAGCCCTGCCCGCGCACGCTGTCGTCCAGCCACACCACCTGGATCTGCAGCCAGCCAAGGTAGGTGGCGCCCAACAGGCCGCCAACCAGCTTGCCGCCGTCGTCCTTGACGGTGGCGACCAGGTAGTTCGGCGTTTCGCCGTTGGCTTGCGCCGCGTTGTAGGCGGTCAGGCCCTTGACCAGCGCCTGCATGTCGCCGCCGTCGGGCGACTCTTCCAGTTGGACGATATGTGCGCTCATGATCATGCGACCGGTTATTGGCCGGCAGCCGGGCTGTCATCGGCGGGCGGCGCTTCGTCCACGCGCGGCATGCGCATATTGCGGCCGCCTTGCAGCAGCGTTACCGCCTCCACCTTGCCGGCCGCGTCGCGATGCAGCACGAGCTGCGCATCGACCTTGCGCAGGAATAGCTTGTCCGCCGACTCGGCATAAATCGGCAGCGACGCCTGGCCTTGCAGCTGCGTCGTCATGCCGCCGTTACTGGTGCGCAGCCACAGGCGGCGGCCGTCCGGCATCGTGTAGGTGCCGGCGATGGCGGCCATCTGTTCGGCCGACAAAGCGATGTCCTTGCGTTCCGCCGGCATCAGATAGGTGCCGCCGTGGGCGGTGGCGGTCAGCCCGGCGGTCAGCGATTCCAGCTGGCTGCCTTCGACGTTACTGAGCACGATCACGCTGACCTTGTCGGCCATGCGGTAGCGCACCTCGGTGGCGAAACCTTCGATGCCGCCGCCGTGGCCCACTTCCTTGCCGCCGTCCTTCTGCTGTATGCCCAGGCCGAAGCCGTAGCCGGAGTGGTACGGCGTGGTCATCGCCTCCAGCGACGCCGGCGACAGCAGCTTGCCTTCATACAGGCCGCGCTGCCAGCGCAGCAGGTCGCCGGTGGTGGAGTACAGTGCGCCGGCGGCGTGCGGGACGCTCATGTTGATAAAGCCGGCGTTGCTCATGCCGTTCTTGCCGCGAGCATAACCGGCGGCGCGGTTCGGCAGCACGGTGGCGTTCCAGTCGTAGCCGCTGTCCTTCATGCCGAGCGGCTCGAAGATGTTCTGGCGCACGAAGGCGTCGTAGGTCTGGCCGCTGACCTTCTCGATCAGGGCGCCCAGCAGCACATAGCCGGTATTGCTGTAGTTGAAGCGGGAGCCGGATTCAAACTCCAGCGGCTTGTCGCGCACCAGCGCCACCGATTCCTCCGGCTTCTTGTTGAACGGCTCTATCGCCTGGTATTCCTTGGTCGACGTGAAATTGGCGATGCCCGAGGTGTGGTTCAGCAGCTGGAAAATCGTGACCTTGCTCCACGCGGCAGGCAGGCCGCCGAGGTATTTGCTGACCGGGTCGGAGACGACCAGCTTGCCGCGCTCCTGCAACAGCAGCACGCTGGCGGCCGTGAACTGCTTGGTCACGGAGCCCAGGCGGAACTTGGTGTTCGGCGAATTGGGGATGTTCCACTCCAAGTTGGCGGAGCCGTAGCCCTTGTCCAGCAAGACTTGGTCGCCTTTGGCCACCAGCACCGCGCCGGAAAAATGATCCTGGGCGACGGCCTTGTCGACCAGCGTTTCGAGGCGTTTCAGATCCTGCGCCTGCACAGTCCCACCCAACAGCACGGCCGTAGCCAGGCCCAGGGACAGCATCCACTTGCGGTGTTGCGACATATTTTTCTCCCGATGCGGATCGCTCTCAATTGGCGATCAACCGCCGTATGCTGCCACCAACTTATCTTTTTCGCAATCGCTTTCGCAGTCGCTCTATTTCTCGCTCAGCGCAGCGATCAGGCCATCGGATGCGTCTTCGATATAGTCCAGCACCATGTCGAAACCGCGGCCGCCGCCGTAGTAAGGATCGGGCACCACATCGGATCCGCTGCGGCGCGCATGCGCCATGAACAGCCCCAGTTTGTGGCGGTGCTGCGGCGGACAGGCCGCCTCCAGCAGGCGCAGGTTATCGTGGTCCATCGCCAGCACATGGTCGAAGGTTTCGAAGTCGCTGGCCGCCACCTTGCGCGAGCGCTGCGCCGACAAATCGTAACCACGGTTGGCGGCATGCTCCATCGACCGCGCATCGGGCGGTTCGCCGACGTGGTAACCGTGGGTGCCGGCCGAATCGATGAGGAAGCGGTCGGCCAGGCCGGCCGCCTCCACACGCTGGCGGAACACGCCCTCCGCCGTCGGCGAGCGGCAGATATTCCCCATGCAGACAAACAGCACCGAAGTTTTTGCAGCCATTGGCACGTCCTAAGCGAGGAAAAGAACCACGCCATCGCCACGCTTCGCGGCGTCGGCGTAGAACTGCGCCATGCGCAGATAATAGTGGATCACATAATCGAGCGCCTCGTCGTCGCCCAACCAGGTATCGGGGTAGATCTGCGCTTCGGCCATGGCCTCGGGAGCATAGCGCGCGCGCATGGCTGCTTCGTCGATGGTGGCCAGCGTGGCAGCCACAGCCCGGGTATCTTCCGGGCTGAGTATGCGCGCGGGGCCGTAGTCCATCTCCTCGCCGACCGGTTCGCCGCCGAAGATCGCCGGCGCCAACTGGCCCTCTTCCGGCCCGGCCGCGCCGTTCAGCATGTAGTGGATCGCATGCCAGGCCTTGTCGACGTCGATGGAGTTTTTCGGCTCCTCTTCGGCTGGATAGAGGAAATCGGCGAGGGAGTCCGGGTCATCCTTGAACTCGGCGATCTGTTCCGCATTCACTGCGACAAAATATCCGGCCATACCCATGGGAGCACACTCCTTATATAATCAACATGATTGTATTTTATAGATTTTCATTCAGGTCCGGCGTCGCGCCGGCAAAATAAATGAGCCTCTCCAACGACCAGTCCCCGCGCGCCGAGTATGCGCGGCGCATGAACCGCGTGCTGAACTACATCGACGCCCATCTGGACCAGCCGTTGGAACTGGCCCAGCTGGCCGATGTCGCCAATTTCTCGCGCTTCCACTTTCACCGCATCTTCCAGTCGTGGATGGGTGAAACCCTGGGCGACTACGCGCGCCGCCGCCGGCTGGAAAAAGCCGCGTTCCGCCTGAGCTGCACGCCGCCCGAATCGGTGCTGGAGACTGCGCTGGCCACCGGCTTCGGCTCCGGCGAGGCGTTCGCGCGCGCCTTCAAGCTCCGGTTCGGCTGCACGCCGACCGAGTGGCGCCGCGACACCCAGGAGCGGCTGGCCTCGCAGGCGCTGGGCGGCAGCCGCCGCGCGGAGAGCAATCTGGATCAGGTGTTGAGCAACTACGATCAGACGCCGCAAACCGCCATCGGCGACGATGACATCTCCAACCACGAACCAGGAGATTTCAACATGGACGTTAAAGTGATCGATCTACCCGCCGCGCGTGTCGCCTATCATCGCCATTTCGGCCCTTACGGCCCCGGCATCGGCGCCTTCTGGCGCGGCACGGTATCGCCGTGGATACAGTCGCATGGACTGGACCAGCAGGTGTGCTACGGCGTCAGCTACGACGACCCGAGCATCACGCCGCCCGACAAGTGCCGCTACGATGCCTGCGTCACCGTGCCGGAAAGCTTCACCGCCACCGGCTCGGCCGACATCACCACCCTGCCCGGCGGCCGCTACGCCGTGGCCCACTTCGAAGGCCAGCCCGCCGAGATCAGCGACGCCTGGACCTGGATGACGCGCAACTGGCTGCCCTCCAGCGGCTTGCAGTGCGACGACCGCCCTTGCTTCGAAATGTTCAGGCCCGACCTGGCGATGGACCCGAAGAGCTGTGCGATGACGCTGGACATCTGCATTCCCGTTCGACCGCTGTAAGGAGCAAACCATGGTTCACGTATGTGGCTGTCGCCTGGTCGACATCGATGACGCGGCACAGGGTGCGGTGGTGCCGCTGGCGCTGTTCTATCCCGCCGACGGCGTCGAAGCGGAAGAACACTTCGGCCCATACGCCGTGAGCGTCGCCAGGGATGCGCCGCCGGCCGCCGGCGCGCATCCGCTGGTGTTGATCTCGCATGGCAACTCCGGTACGCCGTGGGCCTACCGGCAAATGGCCAGGCACCTGGTGCAGGCCGGCTTTGTGGTGGCGCTGCCCGCGCATACGGGCAATACGCGCCACGACAACAGCCTGGCCGGCACCGCCGCCAACCTGGCCAACCGGCCGCGCCATATCACGCTCGCCATCGATGCTGCGCTGGCCGACCCTGTGCTCAAACGCCATATCGCCGCCGACGGCGTGGCCGTGATCGGCCATTCGATCGGCGGTTATACGGCGCTGGCGGTGGCCGGCGGCCAACCCTGGTCCGGACCGCGCGAAAGCAAGGATGGCCAGCCGCAACCGGTGCCGGTGCGGGCCGACGCGCGCGTGCGGGCGCTGGTGCTGCTCAATCCCGCCACGTTCTGGTTCATCGCCGGTTCGTTGCATGAGGTGCACGTGCCGATACTGATGCGCACCGGCGAAAAGGACGACATCACGCCAGCCGAACATGCGGAGAAAATCATCGCCGGCGTGCCCGATGCCGCGCTGGTAGAGCACCGCGAGATAGCGGGCGCCGGGCACTTCGCCTTCATGAGCAAGTTCCCACCGGAGATGACGCGGCCGAACTTCAAGCCTTCGCAGGACCCGCCGGGCTTCGACCGCGACGCCGTCCAGCCGGAGCTGTTCGCCGACATCGCGGCCTTTTTACGGCGCACACTGGCAGGCTCCGGCCAAAGATGATATTTTGCTACGTGCGCCGCAGATTCCGCTCTGTGGCTATACTGAAAACCACTATTCAAGCAAAGGACTGATCATGTCGCAAGAACTGGTTCTGGACGGCCGACTCGAATCGGCCAAGACCACCGCCTGGTGGCTCTATATCGTGCATGCGGTGAGCTTCCTCTTTTCGCTGGGCCTGTTTTCCGTCATTCCGCTGGCGCTCAACTACCTGCAACGGCCGACCACCGAGGGCACCTTCGTCTACAGCCATCACAGCTGGATGATCCGCTCGTTCTGGTGGTATGTGGCGTTCGTCGTGGTGGGCGCGCTGCTGTTTGTCACGATCATCGGCATCCCGTTGGCCTACCTGGTCTGGCTGGGCGCCTGGCTGTGGAAGGCCTATCGCCTGATCGTCGGCGTACAACGCCTCAACCGCAACGAGCCTGCCGCCGTTCCCAACTAGTGCCTAGGCCATTGGCATCAGCGACACCATGCGCAGGTGGCCCGCTTTGCCGAACTCAAACCGGACCTTGTAGCCATTGACGCCGTAGGTCGCCCAATGATGTATGTAGCCCATCAGCGGATCGGGCTTGCCGCCGCCGGACTTCTGCGGCGCCCCCAATGCCGTGTCAATGGCGGCCCGGCTCCAGCCGGCGGCCACGCCAGCGCACAAGGGACCTGAATAGGGCCGATAGCCCTCTTCATTCTCGAAGTAGAAAAAGACATATTTCAGTACGCCGCCGCGAACACCCATCAAGATGCCGTTCGCGCGGAAGCTGTAGTACCGGGTTTTCCCGACCGGGTCGTCATGGTCGTCCGGGTCCTCGCTCACTGACGCCGGACTGCCGATGAGGGCAAGCAGATTCGCGAAGGCGGGAGATCCTTCCTCCGCCCCCAGCAGCTGACCGAATTCAAAAAATTCCGGCATCACTTCCTCACCCCGTTGGCAGTATCGCTTTCAGCGCATCGACCAGCTTCGCGCACTCTTCGTCCGTGCCGATGGAGATGCGCAGGAACTGGTCGATGCGCGGCTGCTTGAAGTGCCGCACCAGGATCGCCCGCTCGCGCAAGCCCGCCGCCAGCTGTGCCGCGTCGTGGCCGGGGTGGCGGGTGAAGATGAAGTTGGCCGCCGACGGCAGCACCTCGAAGCCCAGCGCCTGCATCTGCGCGGCCAACCACGCGCGCGTGGCGATGATGGCTTGCGAAGTCTGCTCCATGTAGGCCAGGTCGTCGAGCGCCGCCACCGCGCCGGCCTGCGCCACCTGCCCCAGGGGATAGCAGTTGAAGCTGTTCTTCACGCGCTCCAGGCCCGCGATCAGGTCCGGATGGCCGACGGCATAGCCAACCCGCAGCCCGGCCAGCGAGCGCGATTTGGACAGCGTATGGATCACCAGCAGATTATCGTAGCGGCCCAGCAGCGCGATCGCGCTTTGCCCGCCGAAGTCCACATAGGCCTCGTCGATCACCACCACCTGCTCGGGATGGGCGGCCACCAGCGCTTCGATCCGCTCCAGCGGCAGCGCGATGCCGGTCGGCGCGTTCGGGTTGGCGATGATGATGGCGCCGCACGGCTGGCGATAATCCTCGACGTCGATCTCGAAGCGCTCGTTCAGCGGCACCTGCACCGCCGTGATGCCGTACAAGCTGCAATAGGTCGGATAAAAACTGTAGCTGATGTCCGGGCAAAGCAGCGGCAGCTGGTGCTTGAGCAAGGCGTGGAAGGTATGCGCCAGCACCTCGTCCGAGCTGTTGCCGATGAAGACCTGTTCGCGCGTCAGGCCGAAGCGGCGCGCCACCGCGTCTTTCACAACGGCGTTGCCGGGATCGGAATACTTGCGCAGCTGGTCGCCGACGGCGGCCTGCATCGCCGCTATCGCCTTGGGCGACGGGCCGTAGGGGTTTTCGTTGGTGTTCAGTTTGACCAGGCCGGGCATCTGCACCTGTTCGCCCGGCGTGTACGGCGTCAGGCCGTGGACCACATCGCTCCAGAAGCGGCTCATTGCAGTTCTCCCAGCGCGCGTTCGACATCCGCGATCAAGTCGTTGACATCCTCCAGGCCCACGTTGAAGCGCACCAGTATGCCCTTATCCTGCCAATCCTTGCGCATGTGCTGTATCCGGTAAGGCATCACCAGGCTGTTGGCGCCGCCCCAGCTGTAGCCGATCTTGAAGAACTTGAGCGCGTCGACGAAGCGGTCGGTCTGCTGCTCGGTATAGCGCGCGTCGAACAGCACGGAGAACAAACCGCCGGCGCCGTTGAAGTCGCGCTTCCAGATCTCGTGGCCAGGGCAATCGGTAAAGGCCGGATGCAGCACCCTGGTGATTTCCGGGCGGGCCTGCAACCACGCGGCCAGCTTGCGCGCCGCCGCGTCGTGCGCGTCGAAGCGCAAACGCATGGTCGGCAGGCCGCGCGCGACCAGGTAGGCGTCGTCCGCGCCGACGCCCATGCCGAGCCGCATATGCGAGAGACTGAGCTTTTCGTGCAGCGCCGGATCGCGCACGATGACTGCGCCCATCAATACGTCCGAACCGCCTGACTGGTACTTGGTCAGCGCCTGCATGATGATGTCGACGCCAAGCTCGAAGCCGCGCAGCGCCAGGCCGGCCGACCAGGTGTTGTCCAACGCGACCATCACGCCGCGCTCGTGCGCCGCCTTGCAGATGGCCGGCAGGTCCGGCACTTCCATCGACACCGAACCCGGCGCCTCGGTCCAGATCAGCTTTGTGTTCGGCTGGATCAGCGCGGCGATGCCCTCGCCGATCAGCGGATCGTAGTAGCGCGCGGTGATGCCGTAATCGGCCGACAGCCAGCGCCCCAGCTCGCGGTTGGGGTTGTAGACGTTATCGGGCAACAGCACGTCGTCGCCGGATTTGAGCAGCGCGAAGTCGACCATCGCGATCGCCGCCAGGCCACTCGGCGCCAGCAGGCAGTACTTGCCGTCCTCGATCTCGGCCAGGCGCGCTTCCAGCGTGAAGGTGGTCGGCGTGCCGTGCAGACCGTAGGTATAGGCGTTCTTCTCTTTCCAGTCGCCCGAGCGCATGGCCGCCACGTTCTTGAACAGCACCGTCGAGGCATGGTGGATGGCGCCGGGGAAAGCGGCGAAGCCTTCCGGGGCCTGGTAATCGGTATGTACGAGTGCGGTCTGCGGGGATTTTTTGATGGTCATGGCCCGATTATAAACGCTTTGCGCGATCAAACCTTAAGCAGGCCACGGCTGGCCGGGGTCGACAGCATTTGCTCCACCGCCGCCAACAGCTCGTCGTTCTCGAACGGCTTGCGTACCACGCCATGCGCCCCCAATGTGAGCGACGCCCGCAGACGCTCCTCGGTGTCGGCGGACACCACCAGCGTCTTCGACGGCGCAAAAAGCTCGTTGCTTTGCAGGAAACGCAGAACGTCCAAGCCATCGAGGCCGGGCATGCACAAATCCAGCGTCATCACCGAGGGCTTAAATGTCGACAGCATGGCGCCCGCTTCGAATCCGTTGGTCGCGATCGCTGTTTCAAAGCCCGCCCCGCGCAGCACGCGCTCGATCGCGCGCGCCATGGCCGGTTCGTCATCGGCGATCAGCACGCGCCTGGGCACGGCGCTCGCTTGCGAACGGTCGGGGATGCCGTTCTCACGCATGAAGCGATGCAGCTCGCCTGGCAAGACCCGGCGATCGCCTCTGCCCGGCAATTTATACGCCTGCAATAGCCCGCGGTCTATCCAACGCAGTACGGTTCGAAAATTAACTCCGCAAATGCGCGCGGCCTCTCCTGTGGTCAATACGTCTTCCATGCGCTCGTCCTGTATCAAGTTCTTTTTTGCAGGATAGTCAGTTTGATCTGAATTGGCAATCCGCGTCACACCCCGCCCACCGCAAGCGGGTCGGGCATGATGCTCTCCAGTTGCAGGCGCAGTTCGACGTGGCGCGGCTGGCCGGGCGCCATCCGGTCGATCAGCGCCAGCACCTCGGACGCCTCGGCCAACAGCGCTGGATCGTAGCCGCGCTTTTGCACGTGCGAAATCAGTATCTGCGCCGTATTGAATAGAACGCGCAGATTTCCCGGCATCTTCAGGCGCGCGGCGCGCATCCACTCGACCGCCACCTCCAACTTTTCGGTCTTCCACAACAGCACCCCGCGATTCATGATATCGGTCGCCTCCTTGCGCGCATTTTCAATCAACACGAGGCCCTCGTCGCCCATCTGCGCGCAGGCGAAGACCTTCTCCACCGCGTCGCGCACGCTCTTGTCGTCATCGTTGTTCTGGATGATGTGGCACAGCAGCTTGACCGCAGGTTCCTTGATGCCCACTTCGAGCAGCAATGTCGCGATATCCATGCAGATATTGGCGGAAGGCAGGTCAGCCGCGGTCGCCGCGGACAGCATCGCCTCGAATTCGTCGGCGATAACCATTGCGGCGCGTTGATCCTGATTATCCAGGTACACCAGTCCTTCGGTGATTCTGGCGCGAAGATCGCTGGCGGCGCAGGCGAATTTTTTCTGCACCGTAGCGAGGATCTGCATCGCCTCCTTGGGCGCCTTCTTGATGCCGCATACCCGCGCCAGTGCAAAATAGGGATCCGCGGTTCTGCTGACCGAGTGTTCGCCGACACTGATACATTTGCGGAAAGCCTTCTCCGCCGCCGCGACATTACCCAGCCCTAGCGAGACCTCGCCCAGCGTCTTCTGGCGCGCCACGGAGTTGGGCGACAACCTGGCGGCCCGCTCCAGTACCGTTCCGGCTTGTTCCTGCTGCCCCAGCAGCTTGTGCGCAGCAGCGAGCTGATCGTAGGCTTCCAGGTACAGGCTGTTGCCATCGATAACATGCTGGAGCATCTGGCAGGCCCCGGCATAATCACCGTCCTGCACATAGAACCTGGCCAGCCCGGCCTTGGCCCAGGCGCAATCGCGTTGGCATAATATGTTTTCGTAGATGGCGCGGGCCTTGTCACGGTCTCCACATTTGAGCAACAGATTGGCCTTCATGCGCAGCAAATCATTTTCGTGCAGCTTGTTACCGACGATCTGAATGTCGCACAGCGCGGCCGCGCCGGCATAGTCTTTGCGCGCGTAGGCCAGGTCGATGCTCTTGAAAACCTGCTTCTTTTGCCAAATGCGATTCAGGCGCGTATTCAACATGCCCTCGGTGATCGGCTTGATCAGATAGGCATCGGGATGATATTCGGCCGTGCCCATCACGGAATCGGCGCCTTTCTCGGCCGACACCATGACGAATATGCAGCTGGGATTGAGCAAATTATTGCTGCGTGCCTCTTCCAGGATTTGCTGGCCATTCCTCCCACCGTCCAGGTGGTAGTCGCACAAAATGACGTCGTAGCGCTTGTTGCTGATGAGGGCGATCGCTTCGCCCCCATCCGTCGCCTGGTCGACGGATTTCGCGCCCATGTTACGCAGACTCTCGCGCAGCAACTGACGGATGCTGGCGCAATCGTCGATCACCAGATAGTGCTTGTCGGTCCAATTGACGGACTTTGCGGCGGCGTTCGGTGCATTGCTGGCAATCATTTGATTCATGGTAATTCCTTTCGGCCAGCGCCCCGCCATCACCACCGTCGGCATGCCAGCACTTCGACATTGCCAAGTGGCAACACCATGATCCCAATGTAGACTATTGTGACTATCCTGTCAAACGAGACTTTCGTACTTGCCAATCAGTCAATGCGCTTTACGGGCGCCCACGTCGAAGCAGGCCAAAAAAAAAAGCAGACCGGGTTTCCCCGGTCTGCTTTTTCCGTGCCAACTGCTACTGGCTTATTGCGCCTCGCCCCACAGGTCGTGGGCGTCGGAGGTGGTGATCTTGACGTCGAAGAACTGACCGACCGCCAGCTTCTTGTGCGGCTCATACGGCGGCTTGACGTACACCACGCCGTCGATTTCCGGCGCGTCGGCGCTGGAGCGGCCCACGCCGCCGCTGCGGTTGACTTCATCGATCAGCACGCGCACGGTGGTGCCGACCTTGGCCTTCAGGCGCGCTTTCGAGATTTCTTCCTGCAGCAGCATCACGCGGCCACGGCGCTCTTCGCGCACTTCTTCCGGCACCGGATTGGCCAGTTCGTTGGCGGTGGCGCCTTCGACCGGCGAGTAGGCGAAGCAACCCAGGCGGTCGATCTGCGCTTCCTTCAGGAAGTCCAGCAGGTATTCGAATTCGGCCTCGGTCTCGCCTGGGAAGCCGGCGATGAAGGTCGAGCGGATGGTCAGGTTCGGATTCATCGCGCGCCAGGCCAGGATGCGGTCCAGATTCTTCTCGCCGCTGGCCGGACGCTTCATGCGCTTCAGCACATCGGGATGCGCGTGCTGCATCGGGATGTCCAGGTAAGGCAGGATATGCTCGCCCATCATCGGGATCACCTGGTCGACGTGCGGGTATGGGTACACGTAGTGCATGCGCACCCAGGCGCCGTACGACTTGGCCAGCTCGCCCAGCGCTTCCATCAGCTGCGTCATGTGGGTCTTGATCGGGCGGCCGTTCCAGAAACCGGTGCGGAACTTGACGTCGACGCCGTAGGCCGAGGTGTCCTGCGAAATCACCAGCAGTTCCTTGACGCCGGACTTGAACAGGTTCTCCGCTTCCAGCATCAGCTCACCGATCGGACGCGACACCAGGTCGCCGCGCATCGAAGGGATGATGCAGAACGAGCAGCGGTGGTTGCAGCCTTCGGAAATCTTCAGGTAGGCGTAATGCTTAGGCGTCAGCTTGATGCCCTGCGCCGGGATCAGGTCGAGGAAAGGCTCGTGCGGCTTGGGCAGGTGCAGGTGGACCGAATCCATCACTTCGGCCAGCGCGTGCGGGCCGGTCACGGCCAGCACCTTCGGGTGCACCTTCATGATGATGTCGTCGCCGGCGGCGTCTTTTTTCGCGCCCAGGCAACCGGTCACGATCACGCGGCCGTTTTCGGCCAGCGCTTCGCCGATGGCGTCCAGCGATTCCTGCACCGCGGCATCGATGAAGCCGCAGGTGTTGACGATGACCAGATCGGCGCCGTCGTAGGACTTGGCAGTCTCGTAGCCTTCGGCACGCAGCTGGGTCAGGATCTGTTCGGAGTCGACCAGCGCTTTAGGGCAGCCGAGCGAGACGAAGCCGACTTTAGGCGCAGGTGCGCCGGTTGCGGGCTTGGGGAGACGATTGAGTGGTTGCGATTGCATGATAGGTTGCTTTATACGCCATGAAAATTACGAGCAATCGAACATTATACCCCATTCGCCATAGGGAGATCATGATAGGATAGAGGCTAACCCAGTGGCCCGCATCGGCGCCGCTTTCATCACCCAGTTCAGGAGAATTCGTGGCAACGCTGAAAGACGTCGCAGTGCTCGCCGGTGTAGGCATGTCGACAGCATCGCGCGCCATTTCCGGCGCCGGTCCGGTATCGGCCGAGGCGATGAAGAAAGTCCAGGCCGCGATCGAACAACTCAATTTCCGTCCCTCGTCCATCGGCCGCTCGCTGTCGGCGCAGTCGCTGGGCATGATCGGGATATTCACGCCCTCCTTCTTCGGCGCCTACTATGGCACCATCCTCAAACAGACCGACGTTGAGCTGCGCGCCATGCGCCGGCACGTGGTCGTGGCCACCGGCTGCGGCGACGGCTCGCCGCGCGACGAGGCGGTGGAAGCGGTCAAGTTCCTGATCGGCCGCGATTGCGACGGCATCGTGGTGCTGGGCCATGACCTGTATGACGAGGACCTGATCTCGCTGCAGAAGATGCATCCAAAGATGGCCTTCCTCAACCGCCGCAGCCCGCAGCTGCCGGATGCCTCGTTCTGTCCCGACCATTTTCACGGCGGCGAACTGGCGGCGCGGACCTTGCTGCAAGCGGGGCATCGCGAACTGGCGGTGATCTCCGGCCCGGCCTTCACGTCCGATAACAAGGAGCGCCTGGATGGTTTCTTCGCCGAGCTGCAGCGCAGTGGCATTGAACGTTCGGCGGTGCGGTTGATCGAATCGGACTTCTCGCGCGAGGGCGGCTTCAGCGCCACGCAGCAGTTGATCAACGAGGACCGCAAGTTCACGGGCCTGTTCTGCGCCAACGATGAAATGGCGGTCGGCGCCCTGTCCTGCTTCCACCGCGCCGGCATCAGCGTGCCGAACGAGGTGTCCGTGATCGGCTATGACGATGACTACTCGGCCGAGTACTCGTCGCCGGGCCTGACGTCGGTGCATATCCCGATGCAGCAGCTGACGCAGAACGCCGTGCGCTGGCTGCTCAACCTGTGCTACGGCACCCAGCACGAAATCATCCGCGAGTTCCCCGTCACGGTAACCATGCGCGGCTCCGTCGCCCCGCGCTAACCCGCCACCCGCCATCCGCATACAACAACGGCCGCCCGCAGGGGCGGCCGTTGTTGTATGCGGGCGGCCAAAATAGCGCGGTGTGACAATGCGCGCACTTTCAGACTATTTCCTGCTGTAAATTTATCATTATCAGTGTTAATTTTGATAACTTGACCTCACTCGAAACAGCCATGGATACGCTCATGAAACTGCTAGCTTACCTCCCCCTAACCCTGCTCATGCTGCTGCTGGCCGGCGCGATATGGGGCAAGTTTGCGCCGCGTTACGACACCGACAGCAAGAATCCCACGGTCGAGATCTGCGTCGCCACGGGATCGAAGGAGGCCATACTGTACGTGCTGGTACACGGGCTGGACGCACAGAAAGAGGAACAACAAGCTTACTGGCAAACAATCCGCACGCTGTTGCTGCGATACGGTGACGTCGCCACACTCAGCTATCCTGCACACACGATGTCCAACGCCGATCCCGACGCCATCGCCATTGCCATCAGCTCGCGCGTGCAGGCGCAGTGGGAACAGAAACAATACACCGGGGTGGTCGTCGTCGGCAATAGCATGGGGGCGCTGCTGGCCCGCAAAGCCATGCTGTACTCGGCTGGAAAAACCACCGGACAAACCACCCAGCACCCCGCCTGGCAAGGGACGGCGTCACCATGGTCCACCAGCGTCAAGCGCTTGATACTGCTGGCAGGCATGAACCGCGGCTGGGATCTGTCCGGCCAAAAGCCGGGCGACATGCGCTGGTACGCTTATGGCTTCTATGCGCTGGCGACCTGGTACGGCAACCTCACCCACCACGGCCAGCTGCTGATCGGCATGCAGACAGGTTCGCCGTTTGTGGCCGACCTGCGACTGGAGTGGATGCGCTGGACCAGGGAACTGAAAAGCACTCGCGGCGAGCCGGAAGTCGTGCAACTGCTGGGCGATATCGACGATCTGGTCGGCCCGGCGGACAACGAAGACCTGCGCGTTACCGGCGGCGATAATTTCGTCTGGTTGAAGGTCAGGGGGACAGGACACGCGGACATCCTCGACATGGCGCCACCGGTCAAGGACGAAACGCCGACGATCCAGAACTACCGCTACGGCAAGTTCCTCGCCGCCGTGGACCAGCCCTTTGCCATGCTGAAGCAGCAGTCGGAGGAGCTGCCGCCGCCCCGGGACACGGACGTTACACAAATCGTCTTCATCATGCACGGCATCCGCGACCTGGGCGAATGGTCGTCGCAGTTCGAGACCAGTTTGCAGCAGCAGGTGCGCAATGGGCCGCCCGGCGAAAAACTTGCCATCGCGTCGGTACGCTACGGCTACTTCGGCATGGGCCAGTTTCTGTTGAGGCGCGACCGCGAGAAGTATGTTCGATGGTTCATGGATCAGTACACCGAAACACTGGCGCGCTACCCGAAAGCCACCAAGATCCATTTTATCGGCCACAGCAATGGCACCTATCTGCTGACCAGCGCGCTGCACGAATACAAATCCATGCAGATAGATCATCTGGTACTGGGCGGCAGTGTCGCCAGGAAGGAGTACGACTGGAAAGAGATTTTCAGCCGTGGCCAAGTCAAGCAGGTACGCAATTATGTCGCGCAGGACGACTGGGTGGTGGCGCTGCTCCCGCGCTTCTTCGAAACGTGGCCTGTGGCCTGGTTGAAGAACGACGTAGGCAGCGCGGGCTTCAACGGCTTCGATGCCGGCGATTCCGGAACCGGCAACCTGGCGGTGGAAAACGTCAAGTACATCAGCGGCGGCCACGCCGCCTTTCTTGATCAGATTACTCCCATCGTCCAGTTCCTGATACCGGCCATCGGGCAATCGCCGACGACACCGCATGCGATCGACTCCGTGAAAGACCGCGCGTGGAACTGGCAAATCCTCGAGTACTATTCGCGTTACCTGACCTGGACGCTGTGGGCCTTCCTCATATTTATGGTCATATGGCTGGGCGCGCGCATGTCGTGGGCGGCTGGCCACTTCAGCGCAACGGCCTTGCTTTTCTACGTAGTCATCGTGCTGGAAGTGCTGCGCTGGAGCTAGGAAAAGGCCGGCATCGCTGCCGGCCTGCCTATTAGAACTTCATCGACACGCGGCCGCCGAAAGTGCGCGGGTTGTTGTAGTACGCCGCCCAGATCTGCTGCGTCGGCTGGCATGGCGCGCCGACCTGCGTGCAGACTTCGATGGCGTCATACTTCACCGCCTTGTCGGTGGCGTTGTTGACGAACAGCTCCGCCGTGTAAGCCTTGTTCAGCGGTTCGTAGCGCACGCTCAGGTCCAGCGTGGTGTAGGCCTTCTGCTGCTTCACGCCCGGATGGCCCGGCACATCGGTATTGAACGCACCCGAACCGACAAACGATTCCGACTCGTAGTGCGCCGAAGCGCGCGGCGTGATGCGGCCCTTGCCGGTGTCGAAGTCATGCTCGACCATCAGCGTCGCCGCGAACGTCGGCGCGTGCTTCAATACCGCGCCGCCGACATTGACGGTAGGCGCCGTCGTGCCGCAAGCCTGGTTGTTGGCGCGCGCAGCATCCACGTCGCAGGACAGGAAGGCGTCATAGCGCGCCTTCAGCCAGGTGGCGTTGCCGCTGAATCGGTCGGCGCTGGTCGGACGATAGCTCCATTCCGCTTCGACGCCCTTCACCGAGGCGCCGGCCGCGTTGAAGTTTTGCAGCGTGTTGTTCACCACCTGCGATTCCAGCTTGTCCTTGTACTTCATCCAGAACGCGTCCAGGTTCAGCGACAGCTTGCGGTCGAACAGGTCCGATTTGAAGCCGACTTCATAGCTGGTCAGCTTCTCCGGCTTGGTGGTGGCGCCGCCGTCGCCGATGGCCGGCGAGTGGAAGCCTGTGGTCACCGAGGCGAAGGTCAGGATATCCTTGGTGGGCTTGTACTCGACGCGGCCCAGCCAGGTGGACTGGCCGTATTTCAGGTCGGCCGTGTTGTCGCCGTAGGTATTGCCGCAGGTCTGCTGGTTCACCACGCCGCCGGGGCCGATGTTGTGGGTGTTGATGGTGCCCACGCCCGGCGTGACCAGCTGCGCGATCTGGTTCGGCGTCAGGTTGACGGTGCCGCGCGGCGCGTTGTCCGGCCAGTTCGGGCAGGCCCAGTTCTGGCCGCCGATGTCGAACTTGTGGTCCTTGGTGTAGCGCGCGCCGCCGGTGACCTTCCACAGCGGATCGATGTCGTAGCTGGCCTGCGCGAACACGGCTTTCGAATGCAGCTCGCGGTCGCCCTGGATGAAGGACATCGCCGACGCGTACTGGCCCACGGTCGGTTGCACGAAGATCACGCTGCCGCTGGCGATGTCCTGATCCAGCATGGCCTGCGAAATCTGGCTGCGGTCGATGTCGAAGCGGATCTTGTTCTTCTCGCGGAAGAAGAACAGACCGCCCACCCATTGCAGCGGCGATTCAGAATCCGAGCGCAGTTGGATCTCGTTGGAGACGCTGTCGAACTGGCTCCACTCGGTGCGGTTCTCGGCCTTGAAGCCCGGGTAGAAACCGGCGTCGGCGTCGCTGCCGTTGGTGCGTTTCAAGCGGCTCCACGCGCCCAGGTACTGCGTCGCCAGGCCGTCCATCGGATGCCATTCAACCTTGGCCTTGGCGGTGATGATGGACTGGTCCAGCGTGCCCGGCGTGTCGATCAGCGCCGAGCGCAGGTCTTGGCCCGGCTTCGGTTCGGCCGACAGGTAGATGTTGCCGGCGCCGGTGTCGCTGTAGTAATCACCGATGAAGGTGGCCTTCAAATCGGGCGAGAACTTCCACAGCAGCGAGGCGCGCGCGCCCTGCTGGTCGCCGGCGCCGTATTTCTTGGTGCCCGGCTGGACGTTCGAACCTTTGAGGAAGTTGACGTAGCCGTCATGCTGGTCCTTGATGGCGGCGATGCGCAGCGCGATGTCCTCGCTGAGCGGAATGTTCATCATGGCCTGGGTCTGGATATGATGGTAGTCGCCCAGCGTGATGCTGGCGGAGCCGAAAGTCTTGGCGGTGCTGGGCGCGCCGGACACCAGGTTGACCGCGCCGGCGGTGGAGTTACGGCCGTTCAGCGTACCCTGCGGACCGCGCGCGACTTCGACGTGGTTCAGGTCATACATCAGCGCCGTCGCGCCCTGGGGGCGCGGCACGTAGATGCCGTCGACGTAGAACGCCACCGCCGGGTCGCCCAATTCAGTGTGGTTGGCCGAGCCGACGCCGCGCATGTAGACGTGCACGCCGCCCGAGTCGCTGTGCGGTTCCACCACCAGGCTAGGCACCATGGCGGTCATCGTCGCCAGGTCCTTGACCTGGTTGTTGGCCAGCGTGTCCTGCGTGTAGGCGGTGATCGCCAGCGGCGTGTCCTGCACCAGCGTATCGCGGCGGGTGGCGGTGACGATGATCTTTTCCACTTCTCCGCCAGCTTGCGCCACCGGTGCGGCCTGCTGCGCCAGGGCGCCGCCGGCGAATGCGAACTGCGCGATCTGCGCAATACTCAAGGCTAAAATCGTTTTCTTCATTTTGTCTATCCTCGCTTCTTCCATCATTTAAGTTGGCGTGCCCTGTTCTCTACGACAGTTTATACACGAGTGGAACCGGTGCCACCACAAGGCGCACCGATGCAACGGGCCATGCCGCGGCGGCCCGGTACTAAAACACAGCTGCTACTACGGTGTCAGAGCCGCTGTTCGCTGGCCCCGTCGAAAAGTGAAACGCGCTTGGTGCGGATCGAGAAGCTGATGTCTTTCTCGGTTTCGAGATGCTGCTGGTCCTGCACGATGCCCGCGACCTGGGTGCCGTGGAAGTCCAGCCATAACACGCGGTGCGCGCCCATCGCCTCGATCAACGAGACCGATGCGCACACCACGTTTTCAGCGCCGTCGCAATTGCCGACGTCGATGTCTTCAGGCCGCACGCCCAGCACACATTCGTGCTTGCCTGTCGGCTGCTGCTTGAATGGATAATCCGTCACGTCGACGGACATATGATCGTTGCGGAACACGGTGCGGCCGCCCTCCTGTTCCAGCTTGCCCTTGAACAGGTTCATGCCCGGCGAACCGAGGAAGGTCGCCACGAACAGGTTGGCCGGCTCGCTGTAGATATTGGCCGGCGTGTCGAACTGCTGCACCACGCCGCCCTTCATCACGGCCATGCGCTGCGCCAGCGTCATCGCCTCGACCTGGTCGTGGGTCACGTAGATCATGGTGGCGCCGAGCTGCTTGTGCAGCTGCTTCAGTTCGCGACGCAGCTCGGTGCGCAGCTTGGCATCCAGGTTGGAGAGCGGCTCGTCGAACAACATCACGTCCGCTTCGCGCACGATGGCGCGGCCGATCGCCACGCGCTGGCGCTGGCCGCCGGACAGGTTGGCCGGCTTGCGCTTCAACAGCGGCCCCAGTTGCAGCATGTCCGAAGCGCGCGCGACGCGGCGGGCGATTTCCGCTTTCGGCGTGCCGTTGATGCGCAGGCCGAAGGACATATTGGCTTCGACGTTCATGGTCGGGTACAGCGCATACGACTGGAACACCAGCGCGATGCCGCGGTCCTTCGGGTCGGCCCAGGTCATGTCCTTGCCGCCGATTTCGATCTGGCCGGAGGTGGTGTCGATCAGTCCCGCGATGCTGTGCAACAGCGTGGACTTGCCACAGCCCGATGGGCCGAGGAGCACAACGAACTCCCCTGCCTTCACGTCCAGGTTCAGAGACTCGATGACCTTGTTGCCACCCAACTGGATTTGCAGATTACGAATAGCTACGTTAGACATTATTAACCCTTCACAGCGCCAGAGGCGATGCCGCGCACGAACCAGCGGCCGGAAATGAAATAGAGAGCCAGCGGCACGACCGACGTCAGGATGGTCGCAGCCATGTTGACGTTGTACAGGCGCTCGCCGGTGGTGGTGTTGATGATGTTGTTCAGCTGGACCGTCATCGGCAGGTGCTCGGAACCCGCGAACACCAGGCCAAGCAGGAAGTCGTTCCAGATGCCGGTGACCTGCATGATGACGGCGACCACGATCACCGGCGTCGACATCGGCAGCATCAACTGCAGGAAGATGCGCCAGAAACCGCCGCCGTCGATACGGGCGGCCTTGAACAACTCCATCGGCAGCGCCGCGTAGTAGTTACGGAACAGCAGCGTCATCACCGGCATGCCGAAGATGGTATGGATCAGCACAATGCCGGGCAATGAGCTGAACAGGTTCACCGCAGCCAGCACGCGCACCAGCGGATACACCATCACCTGCACCGGAATGAAGGCGCCCATCATCAGGATCGCGAACAGCAGGCCGGCGCCACGCGGCCGCCAGAACGACAGCGCATAACCGTTGACCGCGCCGATGGCGATCGACAGCATGGTGCTCGGCACCACGATGGCGACCGAGTTCCAGAAGCCGCCGCGTATGCCGTTGCATTCCAGTCCCGTGCAGGCGGACTGCCACGCTTGCAGCCAGGGCTCCAGGGTCGCGTGTATCGGCAGCGCGAACAGCGTGCCGAGGCGGATCTCTTCCATCGGCTTGACCGACGTCACCAGCATCACATACAGCGGCAGCAGGAAGAACAGCGCCGCAATGATCAGGAAGCCGTAGACACCGATGCGGGCCGGTGTCCACGCCAGCTTGCGGCGCGGCCTGATGGCCGGTGCCGCGCCGGCTATGCTGTCGTTGGCGGCGGCGCCCGGCGCCAGCCCTGCTGCTTTTTCCATTCCTGCCTTCTCGAGTTTGACGACCTGTCCCATCATGCCCCCTTCGCGGCGCGACGGTTACGCACATAGTACAGCGGCGCGACGATGGCCAGCACCGTGGACAGCAGCACGATCGACGCCGCCGAAGCGAGGCCGATATTGGCGCGGCCGAACAGGTAATCCATGATGAACTTGGCCGGCACTTCGCTGGCCGTGCCCGGGCCGCCCTGCGTCATCGCGACCACCGAGTCGAATACTTTGACGACCATGACGAACAGCAGCACGAAGGCGGTGGACACCGATGCGCCCAGCATCGGCAACACGATGCTGACGTAGACGCGCCAGCGCGGGATGCCGTCGATGCGGGCGGCCTTCCACAGTTCCTCGTCGACGCCGCGCAGGCCGGACAGCATCAGCGCCATCACCAGGCCGGAAGCCTGCCACACGGTGGCGATGACGATGGTGTAGATCGCCATGTCCTGGTCGACGATCCAGTCGAACTTGGCGTCGGCGAAGCCCAGCTTGTGCAGCACTTCCTGGATGCCCAGTTCGGGATTCAATATCCACTGCCAGATCAGGCCCGTGGCCACGAACGACATCGCATACGGATACAGGAAGATGGTGCGCAGCGCGCCTTCGGCCATCACCTTCTGGTCGATGAACACGGCCAGCAGGAAGCCGATGACCAGGCAGGCGGCGATGAACAACACGCCGTACACGGCGACGTTTTGCAGCGACAGCAGCCAGCGCTCGTTGTTAAACAAGCGAATGTACTGCGAGGCGCCGACAAAGTCGCTGGCCGGGAAGGTGCGCGAGCTGCTGACCGACACGCGGGCGGTCCACAGCATCGTGCCCAGGTAGGCCAGCAGCACCGTCAATGCCATCGGGATCATGGCGAAGTAGGCTGCGATGGAAACGCTTTGACGCTTCTTGGCCATGGCTTATTGATCCTTCAGCGCGCGGGCAAAGGCTTTTTGCGCGTCGTCCGCCGACTGGTTCTTGTTCCAGTAGCTGGTCAGCACGTCCTGCAAGGCGCCGGTGGTGTCCGGGGTCGCCAGCATTTCGGCGTTCGGCAGCTGGCGGCTCTTGTCCTTGATGATGGCCAGGCCCTGCTTGGCGCAGATGTCCAGCGTCGATTCATCGACGTCGCCGCGTATCGGAATCGCGCCCTTGCGCGAGTTGAAGGCCACCTGCGCGGCCGGCGAAGTGACCACCGTCGCCAGCAGCTTCTGCGCCTTGATGGTGTTGGCGTCCGTGGTTTTCGGGAACACGAAAGCGTCGCCGGCGACGATGTATGGCGCTTTCGGACCGAAGCCGGGGAAGCAGCCGAAGTCCTTGCCCGCCACCTGCTTGGCCGACGAGAACTCGCCCTTGGCCCAGTCGCCCATGATCTGCACGCCGGCCTTGCCGCTGACGACCATCGCGGTAGCGTCGTTCCAGTTGCGGCCCGGGGAGCCTGCATCCACAAAGGCTTTCAGTTTCTTGAAGTCGACCAGCACTTGCTTGAAGGCCGGCGACATCACGGCCTTTTGATCGCGGTCGCGGTACACCTTCAGGTACAGGTCGGAGCCGCCCACCATCGCGAAGATGGCGTCGAAGGTGATCTTCTCCTGCCACACCTGGCCGCCGAAAGCCAGCGGCACCAGGCCTGCGGCCTTCAGTTTGGCCAGCTGCGCCAGGAATTCGTCCCAGGTCTGCGGCTCGTTGGTGATGCCGGCTTTTTTATACGCGGCCTTGGAATAGAAGAACCAGGCCGGCATATGAATGTCCACCGGTGCGGCGTAGAAGTGGCCGTTGATCTTGATCGCGGCCAGTATCGACGGCGGCATGATCTGGTCCCACTTGCCGGCGGCAGCCACGTCGTCGACGTTGTTCAGCAAGCCCTGCTCGACGAAGTCGCGGAACTGCTTGGAGGTGTTGAACTGCGCGGCCGTCGGCGCATTGCCACCGACGATGCGGTTGATGGTGGTGGCGCGCGACTGGTCGGCGCCGGCGATGGCGTTGTCGATCCACAGGCCGCCGGCCTTGTTGTACGCATCCGCGAACTGCTTGACCGCCTGGGATTCGCCGCCCGACGTCCACCAGTGGATCACGGTCGCCTTCAGCGGTGCCGGAGCTTGCGCCTGCACAGCGCCGCATGCGGCCAGGGCGAGCGCGATGGCGCTTCCCAGTTTTGTAGCCTTAATCATTCTGTCTCCTGTGGGCGTCGAGCGCCCATTTTATTCGGATGGCTGCCGGAAGTTCAATTATTTGGCGTCCCGTTTAGCGAGGAAATCCGCCACCAGCCTGGCGCTGCGCTTCAAGGTGCGCTTCTGGGTCGCATAATCCACATGGATGATACCGAAACGGCGCTCGTATCCGAAGGCCCATTCAAAATTGTCCATCAATGACCAGATAAAGTAGCCACGCACGTCGACGCCGGCCTTCACCGCCTGGTTCACCGCCTCCAGATGGCGATTCAGGAACGAGATGCGCTGGCGGTCGTCGACCTCGCCGTCGATCACCTCATCGTCGGTGGCCATGCCGTTCTCGGTGATGTAGATCGGCGGCAGGTTCGGGTAGTCGCGGTGGAAGCCGACCAGCAGGTGGCGCAGGCCGTCCGGGTAGACTTCCCAGCCCATCTGGGTGCGCTCCACGCCTTCCAGGTCGACTTCGTGATAACCGTGCTTGCCGTCGCTGACGACATTGGTGCGGAAGTAGTAATTGATGCCGAGGAAATCGAGCTTGCTGCCGATGATGTCCATGTCGCCGGCCAGCACCAGCGGCTCGGCGCCCGGCCACAGTTCCCACAGCGCCGATGGATAGGATTTCTTCAACAGCGGATCGAGGACCCAGTTATTGTGCTGAAGCTCGAACAGCCAGGCCGCGCGCTGGTCGGCGTCGCCGCTGCCGGTGCTGGTGCCGCGGCCGACGTTGGCGACGATGCCCACTTGCGCCGCCGGGTCGTTGGCGCGCAGGTGCGCCACCGCCAGGCCGTGGCCCAGCAGCAGATGGTGCATGGCCTGCGTGGCGAACACCACGTCCTGCTTGCCAGGCGCATGGTGGCCGGTGCCGTAGCCGTGCATCGCCGAGCACCACGGCTCGTTCAGCGTGGCCCAGGCGTCCACCAGGCCGGCCAGCTCCTTGCTGATCATGTCGGCATATTCGGCGAAGCGGTAGGCGGTGTCGCGGTTGACCCAGCCGCCCTTGTCTTCCAGGTGCTGCGGCAGGTCCCAGTGGTACAGCGTGACGTAGGTCTTCAAGCCTTGGTCGCGCAGCGCCGTCAGCAGCTTGCGGTAGAAGGCGATGCCCTTTTGATTCGGCTGGCCGTCCGCCGTCATCACGCGCGGCCAGGAGATCGACAGGCGGTAGGCGCCGACGTTCAGGCTGGCCAGCAGTTCGACATCCTCCGGCCAGCGGTGATAATGGTCGCAGGCGACGTCGCCGGTGTCGCCGGCCAGCGTCTTGCCCGGCGTGGCCGAGAAGGTATCCCAGATCGAGGGAATGCGGCCGTCTTCGGCGATGGCGCCTTCAATTTGATAGGCCGCGGTGGCGGCGCCCAGCAGGAAATCCTTGTTCCACAGGACCGAATCGGCCGGTGGCGAGAACGTCTCTTCCAGTGCAACTGATGCATCAACAACCACAGCAACTCCTTCGTCTATTCGTGAAGTGGAAGCGCTTCCACTGATGTTGTCGATAGTACTACTGAAGAAATTCTGGTGTCAACGAAATTCTGGAGTTTTTGTAACTTGGCTACAAAAACGGCACAGCGACCGAAGTGGCTGTGCCGTTTTTAATGCTGCTGACCGTGAAGGATTACTTCTTGTCGGTCGGCGGCACGCCCGGGACGAAGGGGAAGGTGCCGAAGATGTTCTTGCTCTGGCTTTGCATCTGCTCTTGCATCTGCACGAACAGGCTCTTGCTCTGGTCGATGTAGTTGTTCATCATGCCCTGCATCATCGGGCCCTGGACGTTCATGAACTGGGTCCACATTTCCGGGCTGAAGGGCTTGCCTTCCAGGCCGCCGGCGGTGGTGCCGGTGAACTTGCGCTGGATGTCGGTAAAGGCCTGGACGTTCTTTTCCAGGTAGGAACCCATCATGCCCTGCATGGCGTGGCCGTAGAAGCGGATGATCTGCGCCAGCACGTCGCTGGAGAACATCGGCGCGCCGCTGGCCTCTTCTTCCAGGATGATCTGCAGCAGGATGCTGCGGCTCAGGTCTTCATTGCTCTTGGCGTCGACCACGGTGAATTCTTCGTTGTCCAGCACCAACTGCTTGACGTCCGTCAGCGTGATGTAGGAACTGGTCTGCGTGTCGTACAGACGGCGATTCGGGTATTTCTTAATCAGACGTTCAGCATTTTTTTTCGCACTACTCATCACAAGTCCACTTATTGCGCCGCAGCGCGTACTCTAACAATTCGAAAAAAAAGCGAACTTCGGTCCGCTTTCCCACTAGCCTACTTTTTCTATTATAGAGGGGAAAAAGCATGTCTTGCACAATCTGATATAACTTTTAGGTTTTATTGCAACGCAACCAAATTTACAGATCGACAATAGTATGCTTTTTCCCTGCTGAAATTAATCTGCACGTACCTTCACGTAGCGGCCAGGGGCCGGTTCGATGGCCTGGTAACGGGCATTGCCGGGTTTGGCCTTGGGCTTGACGTCCTTGCCGCCGTGCTCGGCCAGGAAAGCGGCCCACTCCGGCCACCAGCTGCCGGGATTCTCGGTGGCACCGGCCATCCATGCCTCGCCATCCTGCGGCTTGGCGGCTGCGCGGCCCAGCGGCTTGTCGTTGGTCCAGTAGCTGCGCTTGTTCTTCGCCGGCGAGTTGATCACGCCCGCGATGTGGCCGGATGCGCCCAGCACGAAGCGGTTGGCCTTGACCTTGCCCGGATTGAGGATGTTCATCGAGCTGAAGGCCGACATCCACGGCACGATGTGGTCTTCCCGCGAGCCGTAGATGAAGGCCGGCGCGTCGATGCTGCTCAGGTCGACCTTCTGGCCCGCCACCTTCAGCTTGCCGGTCTTGAGCTTGTTCTCCAGGTAGGTGTTGCGCAGATACCAGCAGAACATCGGGCCCGGCAGGTTGGTGCTGTCCGAGTTCCAGTACAACAGGTCGAACGGCGGCGGTTCATTGCCCTTCAGGTAGTTGGACTGCACGTAGTTCCACACCAGGTCGTTCGGACGCAGGCTGGAGAAGGTGCTGGCCAGGTCGCGGCCCGGCATCAGGCCGCCGCCCTTGAGTTGCTGCTCGCGCATCGATACCTGGGCTTCGTCGACAAACACGTCCAGCACGCCGGTGTCGCTGAAGTCAAGGAAGGTGGTCAGCAGCGTCAGGCTGGAGGCCGGCTTTTCGCCGCGCGCCGCCAGCACCGACAACGCGGTCGAGACCAGCGTGCCGCCAACGCAGAAGCCCAGCATGTTCATCTGCTCCTGGCCGCTGATGTCCTGCACCACGTGGATCGCTTCGATCACGCCCTGGTCGACATAATCGTCCCAGGTGGTGCCCGCCAGCGACTGGTCGGGATTGCTCCACGAGATCAGGAACACGCTGTTGCCCTGCTCCACCGCATAGCGCACCAGCGAATTTTCCGGTTGCAAATCCAGGATGTAGAATTTGTTGATGCAAGGCGGCACCATCAGCAGCGGACGCTGGTGCACCGTGGCCGTGACCGGCTTGTACTGGATCAGCTGGAACAGCGGATTTTCATACACCACCGTGCCCTCGGTCGTGGCCAGGTTGCGGCCCACCTCGAACGCCGATTCGTCGGACAGCGAGATATGGCCCTTGTTCATGTCGGCCAGCATATTGGCCAGGCCCTTGGTCAGGCTCTCGCCCTTGGTTTCGATCAGCTTTTGCTGCGCCTCGGGATTGGTGGCCAGGAAATTGGCCGGCGACATGGCGTCGATGATCTGCTGCACGGCAAAGCGGATTTTCTGCTTTTGCTGGCCGGAGGTTTCCACCGTGTCGACCATGGCATTCAGGAATTTGGCGTTGAGCAGGTATGATGCCGCATTGAAGGACGACATGGGATTGCCCTGCCAGGCGTTGGAAGTGAAGCGGCGGTCGGCCACATCGGGCGACTTGCCGGCCAAAAACTCCTGCCACAAATCGCCAAAATCTTGCAGATACTGGTTTTTCAGCTGCTCCATGGCCTCCGGCTTCACCGAGGCGCCCACATCCTGCATCATGGCGGCCAGCGGATTGGCGTCCGTGGTGGGCGCCATATTGAACCAGGATTGCCACTGTCCGGGGTCGCTCATCTGCGACATCCAGGCGTTGGCAATGGCTTGAGGATCTGGCAAATTCATGTTTGATTCCCTAAAAATAGTTTAAATATCTTTACTTGGGCTGCTGATGCTGATTGTTGCTATTGCTTGGATCTACGTGGTCGGACTGATGGCTCTGACCGAGCCTACCGTCGTTGCGGGAATTGTAACGTTTTTGTTCTACTGCGTGCTGCCATTAGGCACTTTGATCTATATCTCGGGCACCGGCAAGCGCAAAGCCCGGCGCCGCGCGGCCGAACTGGCGGCGCACCAGGCCCGCCAGGCCGCCGCCCAAACCGAAGCGGAAGACTAAGCCAACGCCGGTGTGATTCATTTGAGCCAGATCAAAGCGGCCTGCCGTCCGGTGACGCCGTCGCGCCGGTAGGAGTAAAAGCGGCCGGAATTGGACACGGTGCAGAACTCGCCGCCATGCACCTGCATCACCCCTGCCCGATGCAGCACGTAGCGCGCCAGCGCGTAAATATCGGCCAGATGCTTGCCGGGCTTGCCCTCGATGGACGTAAACGCCGCTTCCACGTGGCGCGCGCCCGACGCATCGACCACACCACTCAGGAAAGCCTGCTTGACCTCCGGCCCCACCTCGAACTGGTAGGCGCCGATCGCCGGGCCCATCCAGGCCATCAACTCGCCGGCGCCTGCCGCGCGCATCGATTCCACGGTATTTTCCAGCACGCCGGCGGCCAGTCCGCGCCAGCCCGCATGCGCGGCCCCCACGGTCTTGCCCTCGACATCGCAGAACAGCACCGGCAGGCAATCGGCCGTCATGATGACGCAGACCTTGCCCGGCACGGTGGAGAAGCTGGCGTCCGCCTCCGGCACGTCCTGCGCGCCGATCCGGGCCACATCGACCACCGCCGTGCCGTGCACCTGCGACAGCCAGGCCGGCGTTCCCGGCAGCAAGGCGCGCAGGATGTCGCGGTTGCGGGCCACATTGTGCGGCTGGTCGCCGACATGGGTGCCCAGGTTCAGGCCGCCGCCGCCCATGCCGTCGTCATACGGCGCCGGGCTGACGCCGCCGCGCCGCGTGGTCGACAGCGCGCCCACATTGCCCGGCAAGCCAGGCCAATGCGGGGTCAGCCAATGTGACGGGGTGGACATCAAATACCTTCCGGTACCTCGATGCCGGCGCGGGCCAGCAACTCGGCAAAATCGTCGGCCAGCGGCACGGTCCATTCGCATTGCTCGCCGGTGGCAGGATGAACCAGCCCCAGGCGGCGCGCCTGCAGTGCCTGGCGCGGGAAGTAATCGGCCAGGTGTTGCTTGCCGTAGGTGGTGTCGCCCACCAGCGGGAAGCCGATCGACATCATGTGCACGCGGATCTGGTGGGTGCGGCCAGTTTCCAGGCGGCACTGAACCAGGGTCACGGGACGGCCTTCGCCCAGCTTGCCGCCGCCCAGCACCTGATAGTGGGTGATCGCCGGCTTGGAGCCCATGCCGGTCGACACCGCCATCTTGATGCGGTCTTTCGGGTGGCGGCCCATCGACGAATCGATCGTGCCGCTGATGCGCGGCATGCCCCACACGATGGCGAAATACTCGCGCTTGACGGTGCGCGCGGCCAGCTGGCGCACCAGGTCGGTCTGGGCCGGCAGCGTCTTGCCGACCACCATCAGGCCGCTGGTATCCTTGTCCAGGCGGTGGACGATGCCGGCGCGCGGCACGCCCGACAGCTGCGGGCAGTGGTGCAGCAGGCCGTTCAACAGCGTGCCGGACCAGTTGCCGGCGCCCGGATGGACCACCAGGCCGGCCGGTTTGTTGATGACCATCAGGTGCTCATCTTCGTAAACGATGTTAAGTTCCATCGGTTCCGGTTTAAAAGCCTCGTCTTCCGGCGCCGGTTGGGGCAGAATGACGATCTTCTCGTCGCCGTAGACGGTGTCCTTGGTGCTTTTGGCCGGTTTGCCATCGACAGTGACGAAGCCGTCGGTGATCCACATTTGCAGGCGGCCGCGCGAAAATTGCGGGACCAGGTGCGAAATGACTTTATCGAGGCGTTGACCGCAGACTTCCGGGGTCAATTCCAGCTGGATCGGAGCCAGACCGTCGTCTTCGCCGAAATCGCCGTCCTGCGCGTCCTCGATGTGCAGCAGGTCGGCGTCGGAGTCATGTTCGGAGGAAGATTCGGCCAAATTCGGCTTTGGAGTTAATATCACGGCATTCCCATCGGCTATAATCAGCCTATTGTAAAACTTTGGTTAAACAGCTTCTTGCAAAACATATGCAAAAAAAATTGAAAGTAGTCGCAGCAACGTTGGTTCTGCTTAGTTTGTCCGCTTGCGGTTTGTTCTCGGAGAAAATCGACGAGACTAAAGGTTGGAGCGCTACGAAATTATACTCGGAGGCGAGCGAAGAGCTGGATGGCCAGCACTACGAACGCGCAATTCAGTTGTACGAGAAGCTGGAATCGAGCTATCCGTTCGGCACTTACGCCCAGCAGGCGCAAATGCAGATCGCTTACGCATACTACAAATCGCAGGACCAGGCCCAGGCGCTGGCAGCCGTGGAGCGCTTCATCAAGCTGCACCCGAACCATGCCAACGTCGATTACATGTACTACCTGCGCGGCCTGATCAACTTCAACGACCAGATCGGTTTCCTGAACTTCATCTACGAGCAGGACGCCACCGAACGCGACCCGAAAGCCACGCGCGAAGCTTACGCGGCCTTCAAACAGCTGGTGGACAAATTCCCAAACAGCAAGTATACGCCGGATTCGCTGGATCGTATGCGTTATCTGATCAATGCGATGGCTTCGTATGAAGTGCACGTGGCGCGCTACTACTACCGTCGCGGCGCCTACCTGGCAGCGGCCAACCGCGCCATGGGCATCATGAACGACTACCGCGACTCGCCGGCGATCGAAGAAGCGCTGTTCATCATGATCCGCAGCTACGACAAGCTGGGCATGACCGAACTGCGCGACGACACCATGCGCGTGTTCAAGCTGAACTACCCTGCCAGCAAGTTCCTGGACGAAGGCAAAAAAGCCGAACGTCACTGGTGGAAACTCTGGAATTAAGTTAAAAGCTGACAAAAACCGGGACCCAGGTCCCGGTTTTTTATTATTTACCCCATTTTACGCTTCGACCCGGCGGCGGAAAATCCAGGTCTTGTCGTCCGAATCCTTCTTGTCGAAGGCATAACCGTCGACGTTGAATTTCTTCAGTTTCTGCGGATCGGTGATGCCTTTGACGGCGGCGAAACGCGCCATCAGGCCGCGCGCCCGCTTGGCGTAGAACGAAATGATCTTGTATTTGCCGTTTTTCCAGTCCTCGAACTGCGGCGTGATCACCGGCACGTCCAGCAGCTTGGGCTTGACCGACTTGAAGTATTCCTCGGACGCGAGGTTGACCAGCGTCTCGGCGCCCTGCTCGGCCGCAGTCTTGTTGAGCGCCTGGGTGATGGTCTCGCCCCAGAAGGCGTACAGGTCCTTGCCGCGCGGATTGGCCAGGCGGGTGCCCATTTCCAGCCGGTGCGGGTGGATCAGGTCCAACGGGCGCAGCATGCCGTACAGGCCGGACAGGATGCGGATGCGCGCTTGCGCGTAGTCCAGCTGGCCCGGCTTGAGGCTGCGCGCGTCCAGGCCGCCGTAGACGTCGCCGTTGAAGGCCATCACGGCCTGGCGGCCCTCGGCGGTGTCGGCGGTCCACGATGCGTAGCGGGCAACGTTGAGCGCCGACAGATTGTCGGACAGGTCCATCAGCTCGCCGATCTGCACCGGCGAAAATTCGCGCAGGCGGGTGATCAGCTGGGCCGAGTGGTCGAGAAAATCAGGTTGGGAGTGCAACTTGGTGGTCGGAGGGGTCTCCAGGTCGAGACTTTTTGCAGGCGAAAGCACTATCAGCATAAGATTCCAGATAAACATTTTTACGAACTAAGCACATGATACCTGTTCCAGAGAAACTCACACCGACGCGCATCGTTATCGATACCAACGTCTGCCTCGACCTGTTCGTGTTCAAGGACCCGCGCTGGGCCGCCTTGCTGGCCGCGCTGGAAGACGGCACGGTCGAAGCCATCACCCGCTCCGACTGCCGCGACGAGTACAACATCGTGCTGCACTACAAGCACCTGCCGCTGGACGACGACTCGCGCCCGCTGGCCGCCGCCCGCTTTGACGCGCTGATCAAGGTGGTCGCCCCGCCCGAGTCCGGCATCCGCCTGCCGGTCTGCACCGACAAGGACGACCAGAAGTTCCTCGAAGTGGCGCGCGACGCCAACGCCGCCATCCTCATCACCAAGGACAAGGCGCTGCTGAAACTGGCGCGCCGGCTGGCCAAGGCCGGCATGTTCAAGGTCATGGTGCCAGAGGCGTGGAGCCCGGAAAGTTAAGGTCTTTTTCACCACACCAAACCCGGCGCGCTGAGCTAGAATAGGCTATCTGTCCACTACACAGCCGCCATGAATAGCCGCAATAATCTGCCGAACAGCACGCCGTCCACGCCCATCCTGACCAGCCGCCTGCCGGCGGTCGGCACCACCGTGTTCACCCGCATGTCGACGCTGGCCGCGCAAGCGAACGCCGTCAACCTGGGCCAGGGCTTCCCTGACTTTTCCTGCGAGCGCAGCCTGCTGCAAGCCGTCAACGACGCCATGCAGGCCGATTTCAACCAGTACCCGATGATGATAGGCGCGCCGGCGCTGCGCCACGCCATCGTCGCCAAGATCGACGCCATCTACGGCCACCAGTACGACGTCAACACCGACATCACCGTCACCGCCGGCGCCACCCAGGCGCTGACCACCGCCATCCTGTGCTGCGTGCATCCGGGCGACGAGGTGATCGTCATCGAACCGAGCTACGACAGCTACGTGCCGGCGATTACGCTGGCCGGCGGCGTGCCGGTGCTGGTGCAGATGCAGGCCGACGCCGACGGCTACACCGTGCCATGGTCCGCCGTGGCGGCCGCCGTCAACGGCAAGACCCGCCTGATCGTCATCAACAGCCCGCACAACCCGACCGGCAGCGTGCTGCGCGCGGCCGACCTGGAAGCGCTGGCCGACATCGTGCGCGGCACGGACGTGCTGATCCTGTCGGACGAAGTCTACGAACACATGGTCTACGACGGCCAGCGCCACGAATCGGTGTGCCGCCATCCGGAACTGGCGGCGCGCGCCTTCGTCGTCTCCAGCTTCGGCAAGACTTACCACGTCACCGGCTGGAAGATCGGCTACGTCGCCGCGCCGGCCGCGCTGTCGGCCGAGTTCCGCAAGGTGCACCAGTACAACGTCTTCAGCGTCAACACGCCCATGCAGCACGGCATCGCCAGCTACATGGCCGATCCCAAGCCCTACCTTGAACTGCCGGCCTTCTACCAGCGCAAGCGCGACCTGTTCCGCGCAGGCCTGAAGGGCTCGCGCTTCGAGCTGCTGCCGGCCGACGGCACCTATTTCCAGTGCGTGCGCTACGACAAAATTTCATCGCAAACGGAAGCGGAGTTTGCGGAATGGCTGACCACCGAGATCAAGGTGGCGGCGATACCGGTATCGGCGTTTTACCAGCAAGGCAAGGAATCGGGCATCGTCCGCTTCTGCTTTGCCAAGAAAGATGAGACCCTGGCACTCGCGTTGGAGCGACTGGGCAAAGTTTAATTCGGGGACAAGAATCATGGCCGATACCAACCAGGCGGACGCGCCGCTGATAGCGGGCGAGTTCGCGGAACAAGAGCCGCCGCCATCTGTGCTGCATCTGCTCAACCAGTCCAACCGCCGGCTGGAGCGGCTGCTGCAAAACCTGCGCAACGAACACAACGCCGAGAGCGAATTGCGCGACATCGCGCGCGACGTGATCCACGCGGTCGAGCTCCATCCCGATATCGCGCTGGCCTGCATCTTCCTGTGCCAGATCGCCGGCAGCTACGCGGTGCGCCATTGCATCGAGACGGCCGTGGTGGTGGTGGTGATCGCCCACAGCCTCAACAAGAGCGCGACCGAAACGCTGACCGTGACGGCCGCCGCGCTGACGATGAACGTCGGCATGCTGCGCCATAACGACACCTTCCAGAACAAGAACACCCCGCTGAGCAGCGAGGAAATGTCCATTGTCCGCCGCCATCCGGAGGAAAGCGTGGACATGCTCAAATCCGCCGGCATCGAGGACGACGAGTGGATTTCCTGCGTGCTGCTGCACCACGAGAATGACGAAGGCAGCGGTTATCCGGCCGGCGTCGCCAGTCCCGAAGTGACGCAGAACGCCAAGCTGCTGAGCCTGGCCGATCGCTATTGCGCGCAGGTGTCGGCGCGCAATTACCGCCGTTCCATCCTGCCCAACCTGGCTTTGCGCAACCTGATCGAGGACAAGGCGGCGCCGGTCGACGCCATGCTGGTACAGGTGTTCCAGCGCGAGCTGGGCGACTTCCCGCCGGGCTCGCTGGTACGTTTGCAGAGCGGGGAGATCGGCGTGATCTGCCGCCGTCCGGGCGCCGCCGGTGGCGTGCTGATCCACTGCCTGCGCGATCCGTCGGGGGCGGTGCTGACGCCGGCCCCGCTGCGCAGCGCCGCCGACCAGGCCGGCGCGATAGCCGAGGCCTTAAGCGAGGATGAGGCGTCGATCCGCTTCAGCATGAAGCAGATCTGGGGCCAGCAAGCCAGTCTCTGACCTGTCATTCCCCTCACTGAGGGGAATGACTTCCCGCGAAAGCGGGAACCCATAGAACGCCTCTGTAGCAGTCTCAGCATGGATTCCCGCCTGCGCGGGAACGACAAGCTAACGCGACAGGGAATCGATCTTGCGGTCGATGAAGGCTTGCAGCTCCGGCGACAGGCCGTTCGAGGCGCGGGCGCGGCGATAGGCTTCGCGCGCTTCCGGCAGATGCATGTCGGCTTGCAGCGAAATGCCCAGGCCCATCCACCAGACGCCGTTGCGCGGCGCCAGCTTCAGCGCCTCGCGATAATATTGCGCCGCTTCGGTGTGGCGCTGCTCGCGTTGCAGCACACCGGCCAGGAAGGCCTGGTACTCGGCGCTGCTGCCGGCGTACGGCAAGGTCGTCATCAGGGTTTCCAGCGCCGGACCGCCCTTCTCCAACTGCAAACGCGCCAACACCATCGCCAGCCCGGGCTGACGCGGATCGATGCCCAACGCCAGGCGCAACTGGCGCACGGCGTCGTCATTGCGTTTCTGTTCCAGCAGCAGGCTGATGTTGGTCTGGCGCGCCGCTTCGTTGCGCGGATCGATTTCCAGCGCACGGTCGAGGTCGGCCAGCGCGGCGCTGATGCGGCCTTCCTGCAAGGCCACCAGCGCGCGGCGATAGGTGTTTTCCGCCATCTGCTGCGGACTGATGTCGTGCGTGATCGTGCCCACGCCGACCGTATCGTCGGCACTGCGGGTGGTTGCCTGGCGGGCCGGCTTGCGTTCGACCGGCGCTGCGGCGGGCTTGCGTGGCGCGGCTTCGGCCGCTTCCATATCCGGCATCGCCGCGACTTTGACTTTCGCCGCCGCAGGTGCACTTGACGACACGCGCTCGCCAGCAGGAGCCGCCGGGGCCGTGTGGCCAGCCGGAGCCTGCGCCGACGCTTCCACTGGCGCTGGCACTGGATTCAGCGCCTCGGCCGGCGCTGGCGCGCTAGCCTGGACTGGTGCGGTTGCAGGAGCCGGCGCGCGCTCGGGCGCCTTGACCGGCGCGGCAGTCACGGCAGCGGGCTGTGCCGCCGCAGCGCGATGGGCCTGCCAATATTCCCAGCCATACCAGCCTCCGCCCACCACCACCGTCACCAAAACCAGCACGCCGCCGATGATCAATGGCCGCTTGTCGCGCACCTGTCCGCTCACCGCGAGCAATTGCTGCTGGCGCAATGCGCCATCGCCCGCCCCGCCGCGCGCATCCAGGTCCTGCAACATTTTATTAATCAAACTCATTTCGTCAACGCCCAAGTCAGGCCGCATGCGGCGATCAGCAAACTGACGCCGGCCATCAGCCATTGCCACCGCAAGCCCGCCCTCGACGGCACGGTATCGACCGCCGCCATATCCACATGACGCCGCGTCACCTGCTGCTTGCCTTCGCCGAAGCATAGCATTAACGACTTGTTTGCCATAATGTTCACCAAGCGCGGTATGCCGCCGCTGGCCTTGAACAGGCGGCCGATGGCGCTGCGGCTGAACAAGCGGCTGCCGGTATAGCCCGCCACGCGCAGCCGATGGGCCAGGTAATATTCCAGATCGTCGCGACTGAGCGGCCCCAGGTGGTAGTGGAAAGTGATGCGCTGCGCCAGCTGGCGGATCGAGTTGGTCTGCAAATGCTGGTTCAGCTCCGGCTGCCCGAACAGCACGATCTGCAACAGCTTGCGCTTCTCGGTTTCCAGGTTGGTCAGCAGGCGCAAGGCTTCCAGGCTCTCCAGCGGGATCGCCTGCGCCTCGTCCAGGCACATCACCACCTGCTTGTCTTCGCGCGCCAGGTCCATCAGCCGCAAGGTCAGCGACTTCAGCAACTGATGCTGGTCGACGTCGCGTTGCAAGGGCAACTCCAGTTCATCGGCCAGCGCCAGCATCAGCGTGCGCGGCTCCAGGTAGGGATTGGGGATGTAGGCCGTGACAAAACCCGGCCCCAGGGTCGCCATGAATTTACGGCACAGCAGCGTCTTGCCGGTGCCGACCTCGCCGGTGATCTTGATGAAGCCCTCGCCACTGCGCGCCGCCACCAGCAGCGTGTTGAGCGCCTGCTGCGAATGCGGGCTGGTGAAGAAGAAGCTGGTGTCAGGCGTGATCCCGAACGGCATCTCGCCCAAGCCGAAATGGGCCTGGTACATTTATTTGCCTCCTCCGGCAGGCGGCGCCAGTTGCTGGACCCGGCGGCTGGCGTCGTCCAGATCCTGCGCATAGCTGGCCGCGCCATCAACGATGGTGGGCTTGATCAACACCACCAGCTCGCGCTTCTGCGTACTGCGCTCGGTGTTGCGGAACAAGGCGCCGACCACCGGCAGGCTGCTGATGCCGGGCGCCTGGCTGTTGTCGTCGACGCTGGACTGGCGCATCAGGCCGCCGATGGCGACGATGCGCCCGTCCTGGCCGCGCACCATGCTGTCCATCTCCGACGTGCTCGACGCCGCCAGCGGCAGTTGCAGCGAGCCGGCGCTGCCCAGGTTGACGATCTTGTTCACGGTCGACACCTGGCTGACCGACGGATGCACGTGCAGCATGATGTTGCCTTCGTCGTCGATCTGCGGCGTCACGTCCAGCACCACGCCGGAGAAGAACGGCTGCAAGGTCACGTTCGGGCTGGTGGTGTTGCCGCTGACGTTGGAGTTGGTGGTGGTGCTGACCCCGGTCACATAGAACTCGTCGGTGCCGATCTTCAGCACGGCCTTCTGGTTGTTCATGGTCGCGATGCGCGGGCTGGACAGCACGTGCACCGAGCCCTGCGACTCCAGGAAGGAAATCATGGCGGCGAAATTACTGGTCTGGAACGCCAGGCCGAACAGCGAGCCGGCGTTGTTGGCGGCGTTGGCCAGCGCGGAACCGGTGATGGCTCCGATACCCGCCGTGCCGCCGCTGACCAGCGGCGCCGGCGTGCCGCCGCCGGCCGGCAGCGGCGCCAGGCCGGTGCCCGGCGCCAGGAAGCCAGCCGACAAGCGATTGCTGCCGCCACCGCCGAACGAGGCGAAGCTGGCCCAGTTGATGCCGCTCTGGAAGCCGCTGTTCAACTGGACTTCGAGGATCTTGGCCTCCAGGATCACCTGGCGCTCGACGGCCAGGCGGGTCGCCTTCAGATACTGGTCGACGCTGCGCAGCTGTTCCGGCAAGGCGCGCACCACCACCACGCCCGACTGCGGACTGATCACCACGCTGCGGCCTTCGCCGACGCCGCCGACCAGGGCCACCAATGCCTCCTTCAGCTCGGTCCAGAAATCGGTGGCCGACGAGGTCTTGACGTTGCTGGAGTCTTCCATTGAATATTGCTGGCCCTGCCCCGGCTGCTGCGGCTGGTTGCCCTGGCTGTTGCCGCCGCTGCCGCTCTGCCCGCTCTGGCCGGACACCACCGAGCCCACCGTGTTGACCGACGTCGACGACACCCGCACATTGGACGTGCCCTTGCGCGAGGCGCTCAGGTAGTTGACCTGGAAGATGCGGGTCTGCATCGTCAGCGGCCGGATGTAGATGCGCGTGCCTTCCACCTTGTAGTCGTAGCCGTACATCTCGCGCACGGCGTCGAGCGCCTCGAACAGCGTCACGTCTTTCAGGTTGGCGGTCACGGTGCCGCTGACGTCCGGGTGGATCAGCATGTTATAGCGCGTACCGGCCACGATGGAATTGTAGAACTGCTGCACCGGCACCTGGTTGAACGACACATTGAAGCGCTCCTCCATCACCGTGCGCGCCTTGGGCAGCTCGGCCGCCATGGTCGCGGCCGGTGGCGGCAGCAGCGCCGCCTCCACCGCCGCCGAACTGGCGGACTGGGCGTGGGCTTTGGCGGCGGCCTCGCGCACCTGCTGGTCGATGGTGTTGTAGGTGTCGCGCGGCGCCTGGGTCTGGCAACCACCCAGCGCGGCGGCCGCGCCCAATATGCCGGCCCATCGCATCAATTGGTGCAGGGCGTGTTTACGTTTGATCATTTAGTTTTCCCTGTCGGGTCAGCGGCCTCGGCCGGTTTGGGAAACAGGGTCAGGGTTTCCAGATTCTTGCCACGGCGGAGTACCACCGAATTGTCATTGATGCGTTCGAGCACCGCGTCGCCCACCTTGCCGCCGGTGCGCAGGGTGGCGCCGTCGATCACCGCCAGCCGGCGGCCGCCGGGCGCGCGGCCGATCAGGATCGATTGCAGTCGCGGTCCGGCCACGACGCCTTCCGCTGCGGCCTCGCTTTCGGGCGCGGCCATCTGGGCCGGTGGGCGGGTCGGGTCGGCCAGCTTCTGCGCGGACGCCGGCAGCGCCAGCATCAACGGCAGTATCAGCGGCAGCAGCCATGTCAGCCGGCGGTTCATAGTGCTATCCATTTCTGGTCCAGGCTCAGGGTGTACAGGGTCAGCGTCAGCCGGGCCTGGGGAAATTGTCCGGCGTCGAGCGCGGCGGCACCCCAGAGCAGCTGGGTAGGCATGGCTTCCAGCGCTTCGAGGTAATCGATCATCTCCAGGTAGCTGCCTTGCAGCACCAGCTGCACGCCATGGCGGTACAGCAGCGGCGTGGGCGCGGCTGGGGCTGCGGGTGCTGCCGCTGGCGTGCTGGCGGGAGCGGCGCCGGCGGTCTGCTGCTTGGCCGAGGCCGCTGCCGCCTGCAACACGGCCGCTGGCGTCAGTTGTGGTGCCGGGGCTGCCTTCGCCGGCGCCGGCTCCGGCGCGTCCAGCGCGGCGAAAGTGCCGTCCACCGTGCCTTGCGGCGGCAGCGTCTTCAAGGACACCAGGCGCAGCTTGCCGTGGCCTTGCACCATCTGCTGCAGCAGTGCGCCCATGCGGTCCGGCGCGACCAGGCCTTTTTGCGCGCCGCGCAATTTGGTGCGCAAGTCGGCGCTGTCTCGCTGTAGCGTTGCCAGCCGCTCGCGCACTTCGCGGTCGGGGTCGCGGCGCGCGGCCACATCAAGTTGCATTAGCTCGGAATCGATGCCTGAAATCTGCACCCGCTGCTGCTGCATGGTGGCGCGCAAAGTGCGCTGGCGCGTGTAGGCCGGGTCGAGCACCAGCTGGAACACCAGGTACACCAGCATCGCCGCCGTGGCGCCCACCACCATCAGGCGTTCGCGCTGGCTCAGCGCCATCAGCCAGGTATCGAATCTGATCCAATAGGCTTTCATGGCTGCTCCACCTTGCCGCGCTCGCCGGCGGCGGCCGATTGCAGGCTGAATTCCACATAACGCGGCGCCACCGACGTCGATGCCGAAGCGGCCTCGGCGGCCGCGGCCTCAGGCTTGGGTTCGTTCATGACCAGCTGGCCGAAGGTCTTGCCGCGCAACACGGCCTCGCCGGCCAGGCCGTTCAGATAGCCCGGCAGCAGGCTGGCCTTGAGCGCCCGCCCCTGCAGGCCGATCGCGTCGCCGCTGCCCTGGATGGTCACGCCGGTCAGCCACAAGCCTTCCACGCCGCGCCGCGCGAAGGCGCGGAAGTAAGCCGAATAGCCGCGTGTCGCGCCCGGCTGTCCCTGCTCCAATATCGCCGCCACCTGTTGCAGATTGCGGTATTGCGCGCCGGTCTGGTCCAGTTCCTGCTGCAGCGCTTCACTCTTGCGCGGCGCCACGAAGGCGGCGGTGGCGGCGGTCCGGCGCGCCTCGCCACGGTCCAGTCCGGCCTTGACGGTGGCGGCCTCGCTCTCCAGCGCCGCCAGCTCGGCTTTGGCCAACGCCGACATGCCGGTCAAGACCAGCACCAGCACGCCGAGACCGGCCACCAGCACCGGCGTGCCGGCGTAATTGGTCTTGCGCTGGCTGGCGGCGCTGAACAGGTTGATTTGCTGGCTCATGCGCTCGCCTCCTCGCGCAGGGCCGCGCCCAGGGTGCGCAGGAAGCCGGCCTGCTGCGCCGGGTCCTGCAACACCGGCGCTTGTTCCAGGTCCAGCACGCTGGCCAAGTCCAGCTGTTCCACCGGCAGGTACAGATTGCTGGCCAGATAGGCGCGCAAGGCGCCCTCGCCCACCGGCGCCAGTATCAGCTTGGCCACGGCGACCGACGAAAACTGCCGCTCGAAGTGGTCCAGCGAGCGCTGCAGCTCCAGCGTGATGCGGTCGTGCAGATGCTGCACGCGGTCCGTGTCGGGATCGAGCAGCTGGTTCAGGGTGATGTCGATGCGGCGCGCCAGATAAAGTTCGGTTTGATAGCTGACGGTCAGCAGGCCGCCGTCGGCGTCGAAGGCCAGCAGCGCCAGGCCGCGTCCTTCCGGCTCCAGCAGCGCCGAGATATTCCGCTGCGCCATTTCGCCGATGTCGATGGCGGACAGCGCGATCTTGTTGTCGGCGAACAGCTGCTGGTACGGCTGCAGCACGCTGTTGCGGGCCGCCACCGCGAACGCCTGGCGCGCCTGGTTCGAGCCGCTGGCTTGCGGCACCATCGCCACGTCGAGGGTGGCTTGCTCAAGCGGGAAATCGATCATGTCCTTGACACGCCAGCCCAGCGCGGTCTTCAGTTCCGCTTCCGGCACATTGGGCGCCTCGACCATCAGCAGCTGGTAGCCGCCGGCGCCGAGCAGCGTGGTGCAGCGATAGCGGCCGGCCTGCAATTCCTTGCCCAGGCGCGCCAGGCTGGCGCCGGCCTGGTCGGCCTGGCCGGGGTAGGACGTGGCCAGAAGTACGCGCGGCAAGCCGCCGGCGCGGCGCTCGATCGCCGCCGCCTGCACGCCGTCCGCCGTCAGGCCGATCGCCAGCCAGCCATTCTTTTTCTCCGCTTTTCCAAATAAACGCATCCGACTGTCTCAAATGATTAAGCACGAGATTCAATAATCGCCGCACATCGTTGATTATATTCAAGTTTCATTGCACTACCGTGTCAATTTCCAGCCTTGCCTCCAGTTTGCCCTCTTATTGCTCGGAACCCAAATAAAGTGACGCGGATTCAATACACTTCCCGCAAGAAAATCACCGGACTGCGATAAACGCCGAAGGTTACCCGCCCCTGGCTGGTCGGCAGCCAAACCGGCCCGTTGATGACGGTAACGTTGGCGCCGCTCTTGCCGGTGGTGCTGCCGGCCTTGAGCGCGGCGGTGGCCGCACCGGACAGCATCGTCAACGACGCCGCCGAATTGGGCGCAGGCGCCGGACAGGCCAGCAGGCAACTCGCGTATTGGAAGTTCGTCGCCGGCGTCACCACGGTCACGCTGTCGCTGGCGTTGTTGCGCCAGGCCAGCACGGTGGCGCCGCCGACGGTGCTCTGGCCGTAGTATTGCGCGCCCAATGCCAGCGCCACCGACAGGCTGGACGAGCCGTAGGCATTCGGCACGAACAGGCGGCCGGCCACCACCGCCACGCCGCCTTCAACCGCCCCTGTGCGCAGCGAACTGACGCCGTCGTTGGGCGTGCCGGTCTCGGTGGCGCGCACATACACCATGGTCGGCGGCACCCAGTTGTTGGCGTACGGCGCGGTGGCGACATAGGCGTTGGGCAAGGTGTAGAGCGGGCTGGCGCTGGCCACGCCCATGACGAAATCGGTGGCGGCGATGTTGTTGGCGCTCAGCGCCGAGCCGGCCGGCGCGGCAGGCGGGTTGGCGGTGGTGGCGGTGCCGGGCGCCGACCAGGCCGACAATTGCACCGCGCGCGCCAGGGTGCGCCGGTAGTTGAGCGTGACGGCGCCTTGCAAGTTATACGCCGTCACTCTCGTCGCAAACGGCTGGCGCGAATACGCCATGCCGCTCACCGAGGCCGGACAACTCATGCCGGCCGGATCGCAGGCCATCAGGCCCGTCAGCACCGTATCGAAATGGTCCGGCACGAAACGACCGACGTTGATCGATACCGACTGCACGTCGCCAGTGCCAAGATAGTTCCCTGTGGTGGCAGGGGCTAGCGGGAGAATCTTCGGCGTAATCTCCAGCACCCCCACATCGGCGTAGGAAAACGCACTGCCGCTGGCGCTGCCGCCGCTGAAGGCGCCGAAGCTGCCGCTCAAAACGAGCTCCGCCTCCGGATCGGTGGGGTCGAGCGAGTTGGGCGGGTCGCCGGGGCCGGCGTGCATGTCGTCCAGCCGGTCGCCGGTCTGGTCCTTGGCGGCCTTGGTGATCAGCTGGATCTGCACCGGCGTGCTCTCCCTGCCGAAATTGGGCGCCGCCGCGCCGCCATACATCAGCGCGCTGGCCGTCAGGCTAAACGGCGTGCCGGCGGTGACGAACTTGGGATCGGTGGGAGAAGCCGGCGTGCCAGCCAGGTTGGACGCCGGCGCCACCAGCACCAGCCGCTCGGGCCGCTCGACGAAGGGTCCGCTAGTGCCAAAGCGGGCGGTATTGTCGCTGACCAGGAACTCGATGCGGCCCACGTCCGCGTAGTGGAAATTGTACTGGTCGGCCGAACTGGCCTTGCCGCCGGTCATGACCACGTTGTTCAGGCCGGTCCAGGTGGACGAGTTCTGCGCCGGCAGCGCGCCGGACCTGGCGCACAGCGGCAGCGTGCTGGCGGCGCCGCCGACCTTGGCGAAGGTGGCGCGCACGCCGGCATCCTGGATCGGGTCGTGGCAGGACAAGGCATATTTCATCTGGATCGTGCTATCCGAGTTCGACAGCGCGGTCGGCACGTTCGACACCACGAAAGTCAGGTACACCGGGATGTCTTTGTTGGCCAGGTATTGCACGGTGGTGAAATCGATGAGCTTGCACAGTTGTCCCGCATTGCCAAACGCCAGGCCGTTTTCACATGGCAGGTCGGTGAAGACATAGCTCGGCGTGAACGCCGACGCGCCCACCAGCGAGCTGACGGTCGACGTGTCGTTGCCGTCGTAGTAGTCGAACAGCTGGCCGCTGACGGTGGCGCTGTTGGTCACCAGGCCGCTGGCGGCGGCGGCCGTGGTCACCCGCAGCGTGATCGGCGGCAGCGTGACGCCGGCCGCCATCGCGCCGCTGTAGGTGCAGGTGAGCTTTTGTCCGGCCATGCTGCAATTCCAGCCGGTGCCGGTGGCGCTGGAAAAGATCAGCGCGGCCGGCAGCACATCGACCACCGTGGTCGGCCCGCCCTCGGTCAGCGGGCCGTTGTTGCTGACGCTGATGATGTAGTTGCTGACCTGCGAGGGCTGCAGCGGCGTCTGCAAGGTCATCGAGACGGCGCGGTCGTCCGCCGGCACATTCGGCGCGGCGATCACCTCGGCGTTCATCAACACCAGATCCTGGCCGGACTGGTAGTCGCTGCGGGCCGAGGTCTGGCCGGCCTTGATGGTCGGCGACGCGACGGTGTAGGCGTCGAAATCGATGCCGTAGGACTTGGTGTCGCCATCGATGTTGGAGACCGAGTTGAACTGGTTGCCGGACGGGTTCAGCGCATCGACCATCTCGACGCTGTTGTAGCGCAGGATTTCGCCACCGCCCGACAAGGTGGTGTCACCCTCCCAGGTGATGTGGCCGATCTTGCCGGTCAGGCTGCCGATCGGCGTGGGGATCTTGAAGTTGGCCAGCGTCAGCGTCACGGCCGAATTGCGGATGTACTGGAAACCTTCGTAGACGTTGAGCACCCGGAACGTTTCCGTGGGATCCGAGTACACCACCAGCAGCTGGAAGCCGCCCAGCACGCCCTGCACCGCACAGTAGGGACTGCCGTTATTGATGTTGAGGTCGTCGATCTTGTAGTTGCCATTGCCCTTGGCGATCACCTGCGCCGTCACGTCCACCGCGCCGGCAAAGAAATCATAGCCTACCGTGGCCGAGGTGTAGCGGCGGTTGCTGGGCGCGGTCACGGCGACGTCGTCGAAGGTCACGTCGTAGTCCGGGGTCGAACTGGAGCCGGCCCAATACAACTGGGCGTTGAGGATGGTTGCGCCGTGCGGCACGCCAGACAACTTCAGCTGCTGCTGGCCGTTCTTGAGGGCGCAGGGATCGGTGTCGTTGTCCTTGGCGCGCATGGTGGTCTGGGCGCCGGTGAAGCTGACGTTGCCGGCAAAGCTCTTGAACAAGGTGATCGGCGAATCGGCGCGCGCCGCGCCGGCGGCCAGCCAGCACAGCAGCGCCAGCAGACAGGCCAGCCAGCGCAGCGCGGGGTTCGGGGAATGGATGGTCGCTCGCATGGTCGCCTCCTCAGAACTGCACCGTGACCGTGCGCTGGGCATAATCCGGGCTGGTGGGCGCGGCGTTCGGACAAGCGCCGCCGGCCGGCTGGTTGCAGGCGGTGGCCGTGACGACGATCCGGTTCATGCTGGCGCCCATGCCGGGGGTGGCGTTGACGGTGCACTGCACCGTGACGGTAAAGGCCGACAAGGTCCCGCCGGGCGTGAAGCTGCGGCTGGCCACGCAACTGCTGTTGATCTGCTGCTGGTACAGGCCGTACTCGACGCCGGAGCGGGCCGCCTCGTAGGCGCGCGCGCCCAGCAAGTCCAATGCCGAGCTGGTCTGCTGGGTGGTGTTCAAGGTCATCATCGCCACGGCCAGCGCCGACAGCACCACCACCAGGAACAACGCGGTGACGATGGAAAGGCCGGTGGCGCGCCGTGGCGCTGTGCGGATCGTCGTCATGGTGTGTTATCCACGTGAACCTGGCGTGCCAGGTTGATGCTCTCGCCGTTGCTGCGCGCCAGCGCCAACGACAAGCTGACCAGCGCCGCGTTGGTATTGGCCAGCACCGTGTAATCGAAACTGCAACTCGATACCAGGTTGGCCAGCAACGCCGGGGCCCCGAACGGTGGCGCGCCCAGTCCGTTCAAACCGATAATCTGGTTGGTGAAGCTGCGCGTCAGCGTGCCGCCACCGCCCGCCGCCGGCACGCAGACATAGGTGACGGTGCCGCTCACGACCTGGAAACGGGAGTTCGGCGACGGCATCGATGGCGACGCGGTCGCGAATGGATTGCTGGCCAGCGTGATGCGCGTGCCGGCCACCGCCGTGACGCGCGCGGCATTGCCAAAGGTACGGGCGTCGGCCGGCGCCACGCCGACGTTGTACACCACGATCCAGTCGTTGGCCAGGATTTGCTGGCGGCCGGTGGGCGCGGCGCCGGCCATGTCGAATTGCAGGCTGGCGGCCGGACTGAAGTCCAGCGGCAGCAGCGTGGCCGGCGGCGAGTCGCCAACGTCGATGTAGCGGCCGCCGGTTTTGGTCAGCTGGAATTGCAGGGTGCGGCGGTCGGCCGACACCAGCACGGAGTTGGGCAGCGCCAGCCGCAGTTCACGCGTCATGCGGCGCAGCGTCAGGTCGGCGACGTCGGTCATGTCGACCCGCTCCGCCGTGTCGACGTAGTTCTGCACCGGCGTCTTGAGGAACACCGCCACCATGCCGGCCAGGATGCCGGTGACGACCATGACGATGATGGCTTCGACCAGCGTGAAACCGCGCGCGCTTCGCAGTCCGTTCATGGCGACCTCGGCGCATAGCGCGTACGATAGCTGTCCAGCACCACGTTGTCGCCGCCGCTGTAGCTGACCGTCACGGTGATGCGCAGCACGTTCATATTGGCTGCCGTGGCATCGGATGCAATCTGGGCGCCGGCCGGACCGAGGGTGTTGTCCGGGACGATGGAAACGGTGGCCGTGTAGCCGGCAGGGAAAGCGTTGCCGGTGGCGTCCGTGGTGTAGGCCAGCGGCGTACCGAAGGCGTTCACGTAATCGTTGACGTTGTCGTAGGGACGGCTATTGCCGGCCTCCTGGCCCACACCTTCCGCCGTTCCGCATTTGGCGGGGCTGTCGGTGGTTGGATCCTCGGCTTTCGGATCGCTGCCATCGCAAAACGTGTAGCGGGCCAGCCGCACTTCTTCCATCAAGCCCTCGGCAACGGCCAGCGCCTGCTTGCGGCGCATCGGGTCGGGACTGGAACGCGCGCCCATGCCTAGCACCTGCAGCACGCTGACCACGGCGATGCCAACGATCACGATGAACATCACCAGCTCCACCAGGCTGAGGCCCGCCTGGGCGCGCGCGATGGGTTTAATAGACATAGCCGGTCACCGCGGTGACAGTCACACTGTGCGAGCCGCCGTCACCGGCGACCGACAGCACCAGGTCGGCAAAGGTCGAGGTGAGCGTGGGCGGCACGTTGACCGCCGCGAAAGGCTGGCCGGTGGGGTCGAAATAGAACACCAGGGCGGTGGACAGCGTCAGTCCGTTGGGGACGCCTTCGCAGGCCCATGTGCCAACGTTGCCGCAATTGGACTGCGTCACACTGGAGCCGCTGTTGGCGCCGCCCGGCGCCGTGACGCGAGCGGTGCACAGGCCGTCGTAGCACAGCGCGACACTGGCGCCGTTCACCCGCACATACACGTTGCGGCTCTGGGCAATGGCGATCTTCTGGCCGTAGCGCAGCAGGGCGCGCAGTTGGTCGGTATAGGCCCGCGCATCAAAGCCCTTGCGGTCGAAGAAGCGCGGCGCGGCGACCGCGCCCAATATGCCCAGCACCACGATGATGACGACCAGTTCGACCAAGGTGAAGCCACCCGGCCCCGGGGACCGGATGCGGCGCCGTAGCGCCGGACCTGTCACGCCCATCTCCGGCCGGTCATGGACGCTGCGTCAGCAACTACCGCTGGCGACCACCGCAGTGGGGCCGGCCGACGTGGCCGCATAAGTGACGGAGCACCCCGTTTTGTGGGATGCGTCACTGTAAAAGACGCCGGTGGCGGCATCGGTCAGATCGAAGTCGGTCAGGGTGAGGGCGTTCGTCATGCTGGCGACGTTCGGGTAGCCGGTGGTATTGTCAACGGTGACATTCCCATCGAAGACCGTGGTCCCGGTAGCCGGCGAACCAGCAGCCAGCCAGCGTCCATGGTACATATTGGCGGCGCTCAGGATCGATGCGCGCGCCGAATTGAGCTTGGCGGTGCGGGCGTCGGCGCCCAGGCCGGCGAACTTCGGTAGCGCGGTGGCGGCCAGGATGCCCAGGATAACGATCACCACGATCAGCTCGATCAGCGTAAAGCCGCCCTGCTGTGGTCGCGAACGGATGAGGCGTGCTTGTTTGGTTTGCATTTGAGACTCCAGACCTGACTAAGAAAAGATCATCAACGCCAAACTGCGGCGGAGCGCGGCAGCGGCAACTATTGAGCGACTTCATTTAGCGCGATACCAGGATCATTTCCCGGCTGGCGCTCTGCGTTGGCGTTTTTTGAGGGCAAGCGCATTGATTCTACCTTGAAACAAATATTCTTTGAGGCACCATTTAACAAATTCTCTTGCCCACCCCTCACGAATACCAGCTTTTGTTGCTCCAGATCAAAATACCAGTTGCCAGCTTTAACATTTTTGGCTGAGTCCGCCGTCAATTCGCCGGCGTAGTTGTCCGGTACGCGCTCCAGCCAGGCCACCGGATTGGCGCCGGCCAGCGCGGCGATTTCCTGTTCCCTGCCCTGCGCCTGCAAGGCCATCACCTTGCCGTATAAGGCGCTGCGCATATTGATCACCAAAGCCTGCACGCCGGCCTCGTCGCCGGCGCGGCGGTAATATGCCACCCGCTCCAGCGCCACCATCATCAACAGGCCAAAAATGCAGGCCACCACGGCAAACTCGAACAGCGTGAAACCGCCGGCCCGCCGTCGTTGTGGCCGCACAACACTCCAGGACCTGTCATTCCCGCGCAAGCGGGAATCCATACGCCGCGTCATGTCCGGCGCAGCATGGGTTCCCGCCTGCGCGGGAACGACGGCTCGCCGGCTGGCTGCGAGGCGCCCCATCAGTGCGGCAACGCCACTTTGCCCAGGTCCCAGATCGGCACAAAGATGCCCAGCGCCAGCACCAGCACCAGCGCGCCGAGGAAGGTGATCAGGATGGGCTCGATTTGCGCGGCCAGCGTTTTCAGTTCGTAATCCACCTCGCGCTCGTACATCTGGGCGATTTCGTCCATCAGATCGTCCAGCGATCCTGACTCCTCGCCGACCGCGATCATCTGCAGCACGATGGGCGTGAACACATTGGCCGCCATCGAGGTGCGCAGGATGCTGTCGCCGCGCTCGACGCCGTCGCGCATCTGTTCGACGCGCGAACACAGGTAGGCGTTGTCGACCGTCTGCGACACCACCGTCAGCGCCTGCACGATAGGCACGCCGCTGCGGCTGGACAGCGAGAAGCTGCGGGAAAAACGCGCCATCGTGGCTTTCTGGATGATCTTGCCGGCGATCGGAAACTTCAGCTTGTGGCGGTCCCACTGGAAGCGGCCAGCGCTGGTATTGACCCAGTAGCGGAAGCCGAACACCGCGCCCACCCCGGCCACCACCAGCTGCGGCCAGTAATTAACGGTGAAACGGGAACTGCCGATCAGCAGGCGTGTCATCAGCGGCAATTCGGCATGGAAGCTCTCGAACACCTTGACGAACTGCGGGATCACGAAGATGTTGACGATCACCATCGCGATGATCATGGCGACGATGACAAAGATCGGGTAGCGGGTGGCGCTCTTGACGCGGGCGCGCATCTCGCGGTCGAACTCCAGGTGGTCGAACAAGCGCAGGAACACTTCCTCCAGGCGGCCGGTCATCTCGCCCACCCGCACCATGGACAGGTAAAAGTCGTTGAACACGGTGGGATGGCGCCGCATCGCCGCCGACAGTTCGCGGCCGGCGTCCAGCGACTCGCGCAGGTCCTTGATCACCTTGCCGAACGATTTGCTGATCGCCGACTCCTGCAATCCGGCCAGCCCGCGCATGATCGGCACGCCGGACTTGAGCAGCGTGTACATCTGGCGGCTGAACAATTGCACATCCATCGACGTCACCTTTTTCTCGAACAGCGTGGTCCACCAGGCCTCGCCGCCGGCACCGCCGGTGGCGGCCTTGTTGGTCAGCGCGATCTCGACCGGGATGGCGCCGGCGCTGCTCAGGTGGTTGGCCACGGCGTTGCTGTCGGCCGCCTCCAGCACGCCCTGCATCAACTCTCCGCGCGCGCTGCGCGCCTTGTAGGCATAGAACGGCACGTCACTCCTCGGTCTGGTTACTGATGCGCATCGCTTCGGCCACCGTGGTGCGGCCCTGGATCACCAGCGCCACCGCATGCCGGCGCAGGGTATCGCCGGCCATCTGCGCCGCCGCCGTCCGCAGGAAATGCGAGGGATCGGGGTCGTTGGCGGCATCGACCACGTCGCGCGTCATTTCCAGCAGCTCGTACACGCCGGTACGGCCGCGATATCCCATGCCATTGCAATGCGAACAACCCTTGCCATGGAAGTAGCGCGCCTTGTCCACCTTGTCGTGCAACTCCATGCGCAGCCACTCGTGCTCGGTCGGCGTCAGCTCGTACGGCGTGGTGCAGCTTTCGCAGATCACCCGCACCAGCCGCTGCGCCAGCACCGCTTGCAGCGAACTACCCACCATGTAGCGCGGCACGCCCATGTCCATCAGGCGCAGCGGCGTGCTGGCCGCGTCGTTGGTGTGCAGAGTCGATAATACCAAGTGTCCGGTCATGGCGGCGCGCAAACCGATCTGGGCCGTTTCCTGGTCGCGCATCTCGCCCACCAGCACGATGTCCGGGTCTTGCCGCAGGGCGGAACGCAGCACCCGCGCGAAGCTCAGCTCGATCTTGTCGTTGACCTGCACCTGGTTGATGCCGGGCAGCCGGTATTCGACCGGGTCTTCCACCGTGATCAGCTTTTTCTCCACCGAATTGAGCTCGGCCAGCGCGCAATACAGCGTGGTGGTCTTGCCGGAGCCGGTCGGCCCGGTCACCAGCACCAGGCCGTTGGGGCGCTGGACGATGGCGCGGAATTTTTCCAGTATCGTCTTCGGCATGCCGATCGCGTCCAGCCGCAGCTGGGTGTTGCTCTGGCTGAGCAGACGCATCACCACCGATTCGCCGTACTGGGTCGGCATGGTGGAGATCCGCACGTCGATGCGCTGGTTTTTCACGCGCACGGCGAAGCGGCCGTCCTGCGGCAGCCGCTTTTCCGAGATGTCGAGGTCGGACATCAGCTTCAGGCGCAGCGCCAGCGACGGCGCGATCTTGATGTCGGCCTCGGTTTGCAGGTGCAGCACGCCGTCGATGCGGAAGCGGATCTGCAGCCGGCCCTCCTGCGGCTCGATGTGGATGTCCGAGGCGCGCACCTGGCTGGCGTCGTCGAACACCGACTGCAGCAGCTTGACGATGGGCGCTTCTTCCAGATTGGCGTTGGCGGCCGCCAGCGCGCCGAAGTCGACCGAGGCGTCGCCCAGGTCCTGCTCCAGCTCGCGCGCCAGGTCGGAAATATCCTCGGTGCGGCGGTAGATGCGGTCGATCACGCCCAGCACCTCGGTCTCGTTGACCACCGCCAGCTCGATCGGCTGCTTGACGATGCGCACGATCTCGTCATAGGCAAACAGGTCGGTCGGATCGGACATGCCGACCAGCAGCGCGCCGCGCCGGTCCTCCAGCACCAGCGCGCGGAAGCGGCGGGCCTGGGTTTCCGGCAGCAGGCGGACGATCTCGGGATTGACGTTGAAGAACTTCAGGTTCAGATACGGCACGTTCAGCTGGCGCGCCAGCGCGCCGGCGATCTGTTCCTCGGTGACATAGCCGTTTTCGATAAACACGCGGCCCAGCTTGCGCCCGCTGCGCTTTTGCTCGGCCAGCGCCAGGCCCAGTTGCTCCTCCGACAGCAGCTTTTGCTGCACCAAAATTTCCCCGAGCCGCACTTTCTCTGGCCTTGCCATCCCCGCTCCTTGTGATCTGCGCCGCCTGCCGGCTTGCGGCCATTCTAGTGCAGAATCCGCCGCTTGCGAGGCCAGACTTGCGCCCGGCGCGACAGGGTGTCGCTTTCTTCGCACGAATACGCTACAGTGTCGTTCGTTTCCCAGCCCCAAGAGTCACCACCTTCCATGACCGTCCCTGCCCTGCGCTTCCAGCAAGTCGTCAAACGCTATGGCCAGGCCAGCGTGTTGCAGGGCGTGGACCTGGAACTGCAAGCGGGGGAATGCTTCGGCCTGGTGGGCGTGAACGGCGCCGGCAAGACCAGCCTGATCAAGTGCCTGCTGGATTTCTGCGCCCTCGACGGCGGCGCCATCGACATCTTCGGCCAGCCGCACCAGCGGCCGGCCAGCCGCCAGCCGCTGGGCTTCCTGCCGGAACGCTTCACCCCGCCCTACTACCTGACCGGCGCCGACTTCATCCGCTACCTGCTGACCTTGCAAGGCCTGGCCTACGACCCGGCCGCCGTGCGCGCCATGCTGGAGGCGCTGGACCTGGACCCGGACGCGCTCCAGCGCACGGTGCGCGGCTATTCCAAGGGCATGACGCAAAAACTCGGCCTGGCCGCCTGCCTGCTGGCGCGCAAGCCGCTGTACGTGCTGGACGAGCCGATGAGCGGGCTCGATCCGAAAGCGCGCGCGCTGCTCAAACAACAGCTGCGCCGGCTGCACCAGGCCGGCAGCACGCTGTTCCTGACCTCGCACATGCTGGCCGACGTCGACGAGCTGTGCGACCGCATGGCCATCCTGCACGAGGGCCGCATCCGTTACGCCGGCTCGCCGGCCGCGTGCCGCAGCCACTACGGCGCGGCCAACCTGGAGCAAGCCTTCCTGGCTTGCATCGCCTGAGCATGTACCAATCCCACTTCGGCCTGCGCGAATCGCCGTTCGGCATCACGCCGAATCCGGCCTTTTTCTACTCCGGCAATACCCGCGGCGAAATCCTGCAGGCCTTGCTGTATGCGGTCTGCCACGGCGAAGGCATCGTCAAGGTGACCGGCGAAGTGGGCGCCGGCAAGACCATGTTGTGCCGCATGCTGGAGCGCCAGCTGCCGCCCCATGTCGACGTGATCTACCTGGTCAATCCCAACCTCGGCCCGCAGGAAGTGCAGTACGCCATCGCCGCCGAGCTGGGCATCGCCGGCCACGGCCTGCGCGTCGACGAGGTCCAGCGCCGCCTGCAGGCCGACCTGATCGCCCGCCACGGCCAGGGCCGCCAGGTGGTGCTGCTGGTCGAGGAAGCCCAGGCCATGCCGCTCGACACGCTGGAAGCGATCCGCCTGCTGACCAACCTGGAGACGGCGCGCAGCAAGCTGCTGCAGATCGTGCTGTTCGGCCAGCCGGAGCTGGACCAGCACCTGGCCCTGGCCAGCATGCGCCAGCTGAAGGAGCGCATCACCCACAGCTTCGAGGTGCCGGCGCTGGCGCCGGCGCTGATCGGCGAGTTCCTCGAATTCCGCCTGCGCGCGGCCGGCCACGACGGCCCCGCCGTGTTCAGCCCGGCCGCCGCCAGGCTGATCGCCGAGCGCTCCGAAGGCATCGTGCGCCGCATCAACATCCTGGCCGACAAGGCCCTGCTGGCCGCCTACGCGGCCGACGCCAGCGTGGTCAGCGCCCACCATGCGCGCCAGGCGATCCGCGAATCGGCCTTCCACCGGCGCGGCTGGCGGCAAAACTTCCCGCTGCGCGCTGTTGCTGTGGGGGCCTGCGCGGTCCTGCTAATTTGGGCAATTTACGGCGCCATCCTTGCGGTAGCACCGAATTTGTAAGATCATGGTGTCTATATTGCAAATACACAACATCCTGCATTCCCCCTGGGCCGGAAAGAAATAATGAAAAAACTCGCCTCCCCCATCGTCCCCATGGTGTGCAGCGTGTTGCTGAGCGCCTGCGCGACCCACCCCCTGCCCGTTTCGCCTACCCACATCACGGAAGCACCGCGTCCCGCCGGCTCCATCCCGGAGACCGTGCAGCAGAGCGCCGCCTTGCCGCCGCCGACCGCCGCGCCGAAAGTCGAGACCTACAGCGTCACCGTGCACAAGGTGCCGGTGCAGTCGCTGCTGTTCGCGCTGGCGCGCGACGCCGGCCTGAACGTCGACGTCCATCCCGGCATCGAAGGCACGGTCACGCTGAACGCGCTGGACCAGACCCTGCCGCAGCTGCTGAACCGCATCCAGCGCCAGGTCGACATGCGCTATGAAATCAGCGGCGGCACGCTGACGGTCTTGCCGGACACGCCGGAATGGCGCAACTACAAGGTCGACTACGTCAACATCGCCCGCAGCACCGTCAGCAGCGTCAACATCGCCACCCAGATCTCCACCACCGGGGGCGGCGGCGGCTCCGCCAATCAGGTCCTCAGCGCGACGCCGCCGGCCGGCGCCACCGGCCAGCCGCAGCCGCAGCAAAGCGCCGCGCCGGCCAACAACGGCGCCAACGGCAACGGCAGCAACAACTCGACCACCGTGGTCAACAACCGTTCCGACAACAACTTCTGGTACAGCCTGGAAAAGAACATCCGCGACATGCTGCGCGGGTCCAACCTGAGCGACAATCCGGTCGACCCGCTGGCCGCCGCGGCCGGCGGCGCCGGCGCGGCGCCGCAAACCGCCCAGCCGCAGACCCCGTTCGACGCCGGCGCCTTCGGCGGCGCCAAGGCCGGCAGCGGCAACGGCAACGCCCAGCGCACCTCGGTCATCGTCAACGCCGAGGGCGGACTGATCGCCGTGCGCGCGACCGGCCGCCAGCACGAAAAGATCCGCGAATTCCTCGACATCGTGCTGGGCGCGGCCAAGCGCCAGGTGCTGATCGAAGCCACCATCATCGAAGTGCGGCTGGGCGACCAGTACCAGCAGGGCATCAACTGGCAATCGCTGGCCAGGGGCGGGCTCAAGCTCAACCAGGGCGCGCTCGGCAGCTCCACCGTGCCGGCCGCCACCAATCCCGGCGTGTTCGTGCTGAACTACACCAATCCGACCAGCCGCCTGGGCAATATCGCCGCCACCATCGAGCTGCTGGAGTCCTTCGGCAAGGTCAAGGTGCTGTCCAGCCCCAAGATCAGCGTGCTCAACAACCAGACCGCGCTGCTGAAGGTGGTCGACAACAACGTCTTCTTCTCGATCAAGGTCACGCCGGCGGTGCTGGGCTCGACCGGCACGCCGATTTCGCAGGCCACCTATGAATCGCACCTGGAGACGGTGCCGGTCGGCTTCGTCATGAGCGTGACGCCGCAGATTTCCGACAGCGACGAGGTCACGCTCAACGTGCGGCCGACCATCACCCGCATCGTCGGCTATGTCAACGATCCCAACCCGGACCTGGCCAAGGCCAACGTGGTCAGCAAGGTGCCGGTGATCCAGGCGCGCGAGCTGGAATCGCTGATGAAGGTGTCCAGCGGCCAGGTCGCCGTCATGGGCGGCCTGATGCAGGATTCGGTCGACAACACCAAGGACGGCATCCCGGTCCTGAGCAGCGTGCCGCTGCTGGGCAACCTGTTCGCCCACCGCAATGAAAACACCACCAAGACCGAACTGGTGATCTTCATGCGGCCGGTGGTGGTGAAGGACGCCAGCGTCAACGGCGACTACAAGGACTACCGTTACCTGCTGCCGGGCCAGAAACCCGACAACGCTCCCTATGGCGAGGCCGCGCCGGCCCCCGCCCCAGCCAAGGCGAATGGATCATGAGTCTATTAATGCAAGCGCTCAAGAAGGCCGAGCGCGCCAAACAAAGCTCGGGCGGCGACGACGAGACCGACAAGCCGTCGCAGGCGTTCGATGACGTGCTGGCGCTGACGCCGGAACCGGCGGCGCCCGCCAAGCCCGGACTGAGCCTGGACCTCGAGCCGATGTCCGGCCTCAGCCTGGAGCCGATCGCGGCCGCGCCGGCCGCCAGCCTGGCGCCGCAGCCCTCGCCCGATCCGCTGCCGCCGCCCAGCGACCACAAAACCGCCGGCCTGACGCTGGACCTGGCGCC
>NZ_JAQQPR010000037.1:0-55759 GCF_036688705.1 Duganella sp. S19_KUP01_CR8
CCCCCCCCCCCCCCCCCCCCCCCCCCCCCCCCCCCCCCCCCCCCCCCCCCCCCCCCCCCCCCCCCCCCCCCCCCCGCTGCGCAGCGGCTGTATCAGCGACACCGACAGGTGCTGCACCACGCCCCCGCCGCTCACCGCCATCTCGATCAGCGATTCCACATGGTCCATCGCCACCGCGCCGCGCGGCGTGGTGGTGAACGGCTGGCCATCCTGCTGGAAGACCCACGGCCGCAGTTGGCGGGCCTTGGGATAGACGAAATTCAGGCAAGGGATATCGTTCAGGTCATCGGGATGCTGCGGCCGGCCGTGGCGCGCGATGAACTCCGGCGAAGCGCAGCAGATGTAGCGGTTCTTGAAAACGCTGCGCGCCACCAGGCCGGAATCGGGCAGCTCGCCGATGCGCAGCATCACGTCCACGCCCTCGTCCACCATGTCGATCAGGCGGTCGTTGGCGCTCAGGCGCACACTCAGCTCGGGATACGCAGCCAGGAAGCCCGGCAGCGCCGGCGCCACGAACTGGCGCGCCAGGATGTCCGGCATGTCGACTCGCAGCATGCCGCGCGGCGCTTGGTGGGCGTCGCTCATACTGCTTTCCAGCTCCTCCATTTCCTCCAGCAGCCGGCGCGCCTGTTCGACGCAGCGGCGGCCCTCGTCGGTCAACGACATGCTGCGCGTGGTGCGGTTCAGCAGCTTGACGCCGAAATGCGTCTCCAGCACGCCGATCTGGTGGGTCACGGACGATGTTGAAATCCCCAGCTTGGCGGCCGCCCGGCTGAAGCCCCCGGCATCGACGACGGCGCAAAAAACCTTGAGGGCATCCAGACGGTCCACGTTCTCTCCTTGTTCTGGCCTGATTATCCACGATTCCGGGATACTGAATGCGGCGCGGCCCACTTTTTCCCGCCGCCGCCCGGCCGCAGAATAGCTCCATCAACCCATCACCAAGGAGCAGCACCATGAACACCATGCAAGCCGTCGTACTGAACACCTCAGGCGCATCGCTGTCGGACCAGCGGATCGCCCGCCCTGTCGCCGCCGCCGGCCAGGTGCTGGTGCGCGTGATCGCCAGCGGCGTCAATCCGCTCGACGCCAAGATCGCCGCCGGCAAGGCCGACCACGCCCAGATCCAGCTGCCCGCCGTACTAGGCATCGACATCGCCGGCATCGTCGACAGCGTCGGCGACGACGTGCAGGGCTTTGCCGCCGGCGACCGCGTCTTCGGCATGACGGGCGGCATAGGCAAGGTGCAAGGCTCGCTGGCGCAGTACGCGGCGGTGGATGCCCGCCTGCTGGCGCATATGCCGCCGCAGTTGACGATGCGCGAAGCGGCCGCCCTGCCGCTGATCTTCATCACGGCATGGGAAGGCCTGGTCGACCGCGCCCGCGTCGGCGAAGGAATGAAGGTGCTGGTACACGGCGGCGCCGGCGGCGTCGGCCACATGGCGGTGCAACTGGCGGCGGCGCGTGGCGCGCTGGTCTACGCCACCGGCAGCGCAGACCAACGCGAGGCCATCGAAAAAATGGGCGCGACCTTCATCGACTATCGAAACACCAGCGTCGAACAATACGTCCAGCAGCACACCGACGGCGAAGGTTTTGACGTGGTCTACGACACGGTGGGTGGCGCCACGCTGGACGCCTCGTTCCGCGCCGCGCGCCAGTACGGCGGCCACGTGGTGAGCTGCCTGGGCTGGGGCACGCATGCTCTGGCGCCGCTGTCGTTCCGTGCCGCGACCTATTCCGGCGTGTTCACGCTGCTGCCGCTGTTGACCGGCAAAGGTCGCGCCAGTCACGGTGCGATCATGAAGGAAGCCGGTGCGCTGGTCGCCGCCGGCAAGTTGAAAGTGGCCTTGGACGCCGGCGTCTACACGCTGGATGCGGCCAGCGTCACCGCTGCCCACACCGCGCTGGCCGAAGGCACGGCGCGCGGCAAGGTGGTGGTGCAGGTCGCCGACATTTAAGGCTTGAGCGTGTCGGCCTCGCCGAACGAGGCCGGCGGCGCGAATTGCATGCCCGGATTGGCGAACATCTTCACCGGCCGGGTGCTGGTGTTCTTGATGAAGCCGAACTGGCCGGGGTCATACTGGAACTGCCCTGCTTCGTTGACGATGGAGATGCCGCCGGCGCTGACATGGACATGCAGGCCCGGCTCCAGCCCGGGCGAAGGCTCCGCATCGCCCTTGCCGGTCAGGTATTCGAGGAAGAAGGTGGTGCCGCGTATGCCGATGGTGGCGCTGGGCGTCTTCATCGCGAACTTGTCCTTGTTACGCTTGCCGAGGATGCCGGTCAGCGAACGCAGCCCGCCTTTGACCAAAGTGAAGGCCGCGCGGTCGCCTTCCGGTTTGTCGCCGTCGAAGGTGAACTGGTCGACGACGACGGTGGTGCCGGGCTTCAGTGTCAATTCGCTGTTGTCGATGAAGCGCACCATCGCCCAAGAGCCGGCGGCGGTGGCCAGCGTGTCGCCGCTCTCCACTTCCGATTGCGCCTTGAGCGGCTTGACCGCACCGGATGGCGAACGCGCCGTCATCGGGCCGCTGGCCTGCACCACCACGCCCGCCACCTGCGCAGCAACCGCCAGCGCCGCGCAACTCCACAACAGCAGCGCCGCCAATGCATCCCTGATCGACATGAATCACCCATCCGAAATTTGAACAGGTCTTTATACCATGCCCGGAACTCAGGCCGCCAGCGCCTGCTCCTGATAGAACGGATAGTCGGTGTAGCCTGCCGCCGAGCCGCCGAAGAAGCTCTCGCGGTCGTAGTCGTTCAACGGCCAGCCGTTGCGGAAGCGCTCCGGCAGGTCCGGGTTGGCGATGAAGTGGCGGCCGAAGGCTACCAGGTCGGCGTCGCCCGCTGCGAGGATGGCGTCTGCCGATTGCTGGTCGAAGCCACCGGCGGCGATGATAACGCCGGCGTAGTGCTTGCGGATCAGTCGCGCGGCCAGCGGCGCCTGGCTGCGGGTCTCGTCCTCGATATTGCCGGCGATGCGGGGCTCGATCAGGTGCAGGTAGGCCAGCTTCAACGCCGACAGCTGTTCCGCCACATAGGTGAACAAGCCTTCTGGATCCGTGTCCGACATATCGCCCCAGCTGCCGCTTGGGCCGATGCGCACCGCCACCTTGTCGCTGCCCCAGACCGAGATCACGGCCCTGGTGGCGTCAATCAGGAAACGGGCACGGTTTTCAAACGAGCCGCCGTAGATGTCGGTGCGCTGGTTGCTGCCGTCTTGCAGGAACTGGTCGAACAAGTAGCCGTTGGCCGCATGCAGCTCAACGCCGTCGAAGCCGGCCTCCTTGCCACGGATGGCGGCCAGGCGGAAGCTCTCGACCAGACCTTCGATTTCGGCGATCGTCAAGGCGCGGTTGGGCGTGTTCGGCACCCAGCCTTCGGTGGTGTAGGCCACGCCGCCGTGCGGCACTTCGGATGGGCCGACCGGGATGCTGCCGGCAGGCTGCACATCTTTGTTCGACTGGCGGCCAGCGTGATACAGCTGCAGGAAGATCTTGCCGCCATTGGCGTGCACGGCGTCCGTGATCAGCTTCCAACCGGCGATCTGGCTGTCGTCGTACAGGCCGGGCGCGCCGAGGTAGCCGTTGCCGTTTTCAGCGGCGATCGTGGCTTCGCCGATCAGCAGGCCGCCCTGCGAGGCGCGCTGGGCATAGTATTCGGCCATCAGCGGACCAGGCTCGGCGCCGGCTTCGGCGCGCATGCGGGTCAGCGGCGCCAGCACCACGCGGTGGTTGAAGGTGTAAGGACCGACTGCTACAGGGGACATCAGGTTTTTCATGATTTGCTCACTTGGTTAGGGATACAGCCAATGTAAGGGATGACGATCAAAAGAAAAATAGCTTGCAATTCCCAAGATATCGGACAAATACTTCCGTAATAGCCTTTTCAACGAGAGTCACCCTATGGATAGCCTGAGCGGCATTTCGATGTTCGTCACCGTCGCCGAGACGCGCAGCTTCACCAAGGCCGGCGCGCAGCTGGGCGTGTCCTCGTCGGCCGTCGGCAAGGGCATCGCCCGCATGGAGGAGCGGCTGGCGGTGCGGCTATTCCACCGCAGCACCCGCAGCATCACACTGACCGCAGAAGGCGCGCTGTTCCTGGAACGCTGCCGGCGCATCCTCAGCGAAGTAGAGGCGGCGGAAGCGGAACTGTCGGAGATGTCCGGCACGCCCAGCGGCCGCCTGCGCGTCAGCACCCCGCAGCTCACCGGCCTGGTGATGCCGACGCTGACCGGCTTCATGCGCCGCTATCCGGACATCGCGCTGGAAATCGACCTGTCCGAGCGCATGGTCGACATCATCGAAGAAGGCTACGACGCCGTGATCCGCACCGGCACCCATCACGATTCGCGCCTGGCCTCGCGCCGCATCGGCGCTTGCCCGCAGGTGGTGGTGGCATCGCCCGGCTACCTGGCCAGGCACGGCACGCCGTCGCATCCGCGCGAGCTGGCGGCGCACCACTGCCTGCTGCACAAGTTCCCCGCCACCGGCCGCATCGAACGCTGGCCGTTCAAGCTGGCGGCGGACGAGTCGGAGCCGCAGTTGAAGGAGCGCATGACCTGCAGCACCGTCGAAGCGATCACCTATGCGCTGCTGCAAGGCGAGGGCATCGCCTTCCTGCCCACCTTCATCATCGAGGATGAGCTGAAGGACGGCCGCCTGGACATCATCCTGGTCGATTACATGGAACAGACGGTGACGTTTTCGATGCTGTGGCCAGCCAGCCGTTACGCCTCGCCCAAGCTGCGGGTATTCATCGATTACGTAGTGCAGAACATGCGCATCTCAAGTACGTATTGAACTCGCCGCCGGCGATTGACTTCCAACGCGACATCCCCAACTATAGCGGGATGCGCAAACCGCCCGCCGCCGCCGACCTGTGGCAAGACTTCCACCCCGCCGTGGCGGCATGGTTTCGCTCGGCCTTCGCCTCGGCGACGGAGGCGCAGCGAAGGGCCTGGCCGCTGATCCAGGGCGGCAGGCCGACGCTGATCGCCGCCCCCACCGGCTCAGGCAAGACGCTGACCGCCTTCCTGGCCGCCATCGACGCGCTGGTGGCCGAAAGCGCCGGGGCTCCCCTGCCCGACGAATTGCGGGTGCTGTACGTGTCGCCGCTGAAGGCGCTGTCCAACGATATCCGCCTCAATTTGCTGGCGCCGCTGGACGGCATCAGCCGCGAGCTGGCCGCGATGGGGCTGGCCGACCACGGCATCCGCAGCGCCGTGCGCACCGGCGACACCACCCAGGCCGAACGCAACGCCATGCGCCGCCGCGCGCCGCACATCCTGGTGTCGACACCGGAATCGCTGTACGTGTTGCTGGGCTCCGACAGCGGCCGCGCCATGCTATCGACCGTGCGCACGGTGATCGTCGATGAGATCCACGCGGTGGCCGGCAGCAAGCGTGGCAGCCACCTGGCCCTGAGCCTGGAACGGCTCGACGCCTTGTGCGCTCAGCCGCCGGTGCGGGTGGGCTTGTCGGCCACGCAGAAGCCGCTGTCGCTGGTGGCGCAGTTCCTGGTCGGCGCCGGCGGTGATTGTGCGGTGGTCGATGTCGGCCATGTGCGCGCACGCGACCTGGGCCTGGAGCTGCCGCCGGTGCCGCTGGAGGCGGTCATGGCCAACGAGGTATGGGAGCGCGTCTACGACCGCCTGGCCGAACTGTCGGTGCTGCATAAGACCACGCTGGTGTTCGTCAACACGCGGCGCATGGCCGAGCGCATGGCGCGCCACCTGGGCGAGCGGCTCGGCGTGGAACTGGTGGCGGCGCACCACGGCAGCCTGGCCAAGGAATACCGGCTCGACGCCGAACAGCGCCTCAAGCGCGGCGAGCTGCGCGTGCTGATCGCCACTGCCTCGCTGGAACTGGGCATCGATATCGGCGACGTCGATCTGGTGTGCCAGATCGGCTCACCCAGGAATATCGCCTCGCTGTTGCAACGCGTCGGCCGCTCGGGCCATCAGGTGGGCGGCCTGCCAAAGGGCCGCCTGTTCCCCACCTCGCGCGATGACCTGATCGAATGCGCGGCGCTGCTGGACTGTGTGCGCCGCGATGAGCTGGACCTGCTGCATATTCCATCCGCGCCGCTGGACGTACTGGCGCAGCAGATCGTCGCCGAAGTGGCTTGCCGCGAATGGAGCGAGGTCGAACTGTTCGACATGGTGCGCCGCGCCTCACCCTACGCTCAACTGGAGCGCGGCAGCTACGACGCCGTGATCCGCATGCTGTCCGAAGGTTACGCGGGCCGCAACGGCGTGCGCGGCGCCTATCTGCACCGCGACACGGTGGCTGGTGCGCTGCGCGGCCGGCGTGGCGGCAAGCTGACCGCCGTCACCTCCGGCGGCACCATACCGGACAACGCCGACTACACGGTGGTGCTGGAACCGCAGGGCCAGATGGTCGGCACGGTGCATGAAGACTTCGCCGTCGAGAGCCTGGCCGGCGATGTTTTCCAGCTCGGGAATACGTCGTACCGCATCCAGCGCATCGAGGCGGGCAAGGTGCGGGTGGAGGATGCGCATGGCGCGGCGCCCAATATCCCGTTCTGGCTGGGCGAGGCGCCGGGCCGCAGCGACGAACTGTCGATGGGCGTGGCGCGCCTGCGCGGAGAGATCGAGCGGCAACTGGCCGGCATCCCGGATGCGGCCCCGGACGGCGCGGCCGCCATCGAACGCGCCGTCGATTGGCTGTTCGAGCATCTCGGCCTGGCCGATGACGCCGCGCGCCAGATCGTCGAATACCTGGCCCGTTCTCGCGCGGCACTGGGCGCCCTGCCCACCCGCGACACGCTGGTGATGGAGCGCTTCTTCGACGAATCGGGCGGCATGCAGCTGGTGCTGCACTCGCCTTTCGGCAGCCGCATCAACCGCGCCTGGGGACTGGCGCTGCGCAAGCGCTTCTGCCGCAGCTTCAATTTCGAATTACAGGCGGCGGCCACCGAGGACGCCATCGTGCTGTCGCTGTCGACCGCGCACAGCTTCCCGCTGGACGAGGTGTGGCGCTACCTGCGTTCGACCACCGCCGAGCACATACTGATCCAGGCGCTGCTCGACGCGCCGCTGTTCAACGTGCGGTGGCGCTGGAACGCCACCACAGCGCTGGCCTTGCCGCGCTACGCCGGCGGCCGCAAAGTAGCACCGCAATTGCAGCGCATGAAAAGCGACGACTTGCTGGCCTCCGTCTTCCCCGACCAGGCGGCGTGCCTGGAAAATATCGTCGGCGAGCGCGAGCTGCCGAGCCATCCACTGGTCGACCAGACGCTGGACGACTGCCTGCACGAAGCCATGGACTGCGAGGGTTGGCTGGCCCTGCTGCGCCGCATGGAAGCAGGCGACGTGACGCTGATCGCGCGCGACCTGCCGGCCCCCTCGCCGCTGGCGATGGAGATCCTTAACGCCCGCCCCTACACCTTCCTCGACGACGCGCCGCTGGAGGAGCGCCGCACGCAGGCCGTCATCAACCGGCGCTGGACCGATCCCGCCTCCACCGACGACCTGGGCGCACTCGATGCCGGCGCCATCGCCAGCGTAGCGGAGGAAGCCTGGCCGAGTGTGCGCAACGCCGACGAGATGCACGAGGCCTTGATGTCGCTGGCCTGCATCACGCATGCGGAGGCGTCTTCCAACGACGGCTGGCCCGTCTGGCTGGATGCGCTGGCCGCTGGCGGACGGGCGACGCGCATGCGCGGCGATGCAGCGGCGACGGCGACGGCGATCACGACCGCGACGGCAGGCAGCATCGACTTCTGGGTGCCGCTGGAACGCCTGGCCTGCCTGCAGGCCACCTATCCGCAGGCGCACTCCACGCCGCAGCTGATCGTCCCCGCCGACGCAAACCGCGATGCCGATGGCGGCTGGACCTCTGATGCCGCGCTAGTCGAAATCCTGCGCGCGCGGCTGAGCGGCTTCGGCCCGCAGCCGGTGGCCGCCATCGCCGGCTCGCTTGGCCTGACAACCGGCGCCGCCACCATCGCCCTCATGCAACTGGAAGGCGAAGGCTATGTGATGCGCGGCCGCTTCTCGCCCGGCGCCAAAACGGAAGAATGGTGCGAACGCCATCTGCTGGCGCGCATTCACCGCTACACCATCAAAAGCCTGCGGCGCGAGATCGAACCGGTGGAGCGCCAGGACTTCATGCGCTTCCTGTTCGACTGGCAGCACCTGTCGCCGGACACCCAGCTGCAAGGCGAGGAATCGCTGCCGCTGCTGCTGGCCCAACTGGAAGGCTACGAAGCCGGCGCCGGTGCGTGGGAAAGCGATCTGCTGTCGCTGCGCATGCAGGACTATTCGAAATCCTGGCTCGATGACCTGTGCCGCAGCGGCAAACTGGTTTGGACGCGCATCGGCGCGCCGTCCAGCGCCGCCGGAGGGCCGGTGCGCAATACGCCGCTGGTGCTGCTGCCGCGCCGTCAACTGGGCTTGTGGCACGCGCTGCCGGCGGTGGCCGGCGAGATCGAAGTATCGCCACGCGCCGCGCGCGTGCTCGACGCGCTGCGACGCGACGGCGCCATGTTCTTCGACGAACTTGTGCACGATGCGCGCCTGCTGCCGGTGGAACTGGAAAACACGCTGGGTGAACTGGTGGCGACGGGACTGGTCAACGCCGACAGCTTCGCCGGACTGCGCGCCATGCTGCTACCGGCGAACAAAAAATCCAGCAACGACAAGCGCCGCCACCGGGGCGCAGGCGCCGCGCCGACCATGGAGGAAGCCGGCCGTTGGGCGCTGGTGCGGCGCGGCGACGGTGTAACCATCCGCGAGCGGGTCAGCGAGATCGCCCAAGCCATCTCCGGCAGCGCCGACATCGCCGTCGCCCGCGCCGCGCCGCCGATCCGCAAACCACGCACCGATCCCGAAACACTGGAGCACATCGCCATGACGCTGCTGCGCCGCTACGGCGTGATGTTCTGGCGGCTGCTGGAACGCGAAGCCGCCTGGATGCCGTCGTGGCGCGAGCTGCTGCCGGTCTACCATCGCCTCGAAGCGCGCGGAGAGATACGCGGTGGCCGCTTCATCGCCGGCCTGTCCGGCGAACAGTTCGCGCTGCCCGAGGCCATCCCGCTGCTGCGCGACGTACGCCGCCGCAAGCACGACGGCAGCCTGGCATGCGTCTCCGGCATCGATCCGCTCAACCTGTGCGGCACGCTGCTACCCGGCGACAAAGTCCCCGCGCTGGCCGGCAACCGCATCCTGTTCCGCGACGGCCTGCCGGTAGCTACCATGGCGGCCGGAAAATTCAACTACCTGTACCAGCCTTCCGCCGAAGAACGGGAAGTGCTGCACGGGGCACTGGTGCACACATGAACACCAGCGCGCAGACAGGCTGCGACAAAGCCATCGCGCTGGCTGCCCAACCATGCCCGCAAACCCGGACCGTCGATCATCCGCGCATGGTGCTGGCCACCACCATCCTCGCCTCCAGCCTGGCCTTCATCGACGGTTCGGTGGTCAATGTCGGGCTGCCCGCCATCGGCCGCAGCCTGGGCACGGGCGGCTCGGGGCTGTCGTGGATTGTGAACGGCTACCTGCTGCCGCTCAGCGCCTTGCTGCTGTTGGGCGGCGCGGCCGGCGACCGTTTCGGCAAGCGCCTGCTGCTGTTGATCGGCGTGGCCGTGTTCGCGCTGGCTTCGCTGCTGTGCGCCTTCGCGCCGTCGCTGCCGCTGCTGGTGGCGGGACGCATCCTGCAAGGCGTGGGCGCGGCGCTGCTGATGCCCAACAGCCTGGCCATCCTCGGCACCCATTTTGAAGGCGAGGCGCGCGGCCGGGCGATCGGCATCTGGGCGGCGGTGGGCGCGGCGGCCGGTGCGCTCGGTCCTTTGCTGGGCGGCTGGCTGATCGACATCGTCGGCTGGCGCGCCATCTTCCTCATCAACCTGCCGCTGGCTGCGGCCGCGCTGTACCTTGGTCTGCGCTACCTGCGCGACGAAAACGGTGCTGCGCCGGTGGCGCTGGACCTGCCCGGAGCCGCGCTGGCCAGCCTGGGACTTGCCGGCCTGACGTGGGGTCTGACGGTAGCCTCCAGCGCCGAAGGCGTGGGCTGGCAACCACTGCTCGCCATCGCCGGCGGTGTGCTGGCCTTGATCGTCTTCCTGCGGATAGAACAGCACGCCGGCGACCATGCGATGCTGCCGTTGTCGCTGTTCTCCTCGCATAGTTTCAGCGGCCTCAATCTGATGACCTTCCTGCTGTACGGCGCGCTGGGGGCCTTGCTGTTGCTGGTGCCGTTTGTTCTGATCGAATTCGACCACTATTCCGCCAGCATGGCCGGCGCCGCGCTGCTTCCACTGCCGGTGGTGATCGCAGTGGCCTCGTCGACGATGGGCCGCATCGCCGGCAAGATCGGCGCGCGGCTGCCGTTGACGGTTGGGCCCATCGTTGTCGCGGGCGGTTTTCTGCTATCCATGCGCATCGGCGGCGGCAGCTACTGGACCACCACGCTGCCGGCGATGCTGGTCATCGCCATCGGCATGGCGATCGCGGTGGCGCCGCTGACCACCGCCGTGCTGTCGTCGGTGGACGCGGGCCACAGCGGCGTGGCCTCCGGCTTCAACAGCGCGGCGGCGCGTGCGGGCGGCTTGTTCACCACCGCGCTGCTGGGCATGGTGCTTGGTTCGCACGGCGCGGCGCTGCTGGCGTCCTTCCATATCGCGGCGCTGGCGTGCGCCGCAACGGCCCTGGCCAGCGCCGCTTGCGCCTACTATACCGTCCGCTGAAGATCGAGAAGCGCTGCACCTCGCGCTGGTGCATGCCTATGTTCCCGATATGCGGCCGCCAACGTCCGCAAGGCTTCCCGAGAACGTTGATCCGACAAGGTCGAATGCAGCATGATCCGGGACGAAGGCAACTCCGGCAATCCAAACAGCTGACCGACCTCGATCACGTCCGCCGGCGCGAGTCGGCAGGAAAACGGGGCGACCGCCAGTCCCGCCGAAACGGCCGCCACAACAGCGGCGCCGCCGCCCACAAAGACTTCAACCCATGCTATTCCTGCGCCATTCAACGCGCGCGTGGCGATATCGCGTACACCGCAACCGGGGGCCAAGGCCGCCAGTCGCAGCGGCTCCCCGGACCGTTGATTGAAACCCGGCGCGGCGAACCAGCCGAAATGCTCCGGTCCGAGATCCTCACCATTGCGACGGTCGTCTTCCTGCCGCACGATCACCGCATCCAGTTCGCCGTTGTCGAAGGCATCGAGCAGGCTGCGGGAGTTTTCCAGTCGTACTTCAATGGTCAAGGCAGGGTCGCGTTCATTCAGGCGCGCCAGCAAAGTCGGTACCTCCGGCCCAGCCACATGGGCGGCGATGCCAAGCCGGAAACGCCGGCGCTCGGAGGACAGCGAGGTCATTGCGCGATCATGCGCGGCGATAAAGTCGCGTGCTGCATTGAGGAAGACCGCCCCCTGCGCCGACAGCCGCACCAGCCGCGGCGTGCGCTCGATCAGCTTGTGGCCCAGCCGCTCTTCCAGGCGTTTCAACTTCACGCTGATGGCGCCTTGCGTCGTGCCCAGGGCTTCCGCCGCCTTGGTGAAACTCTGAAAGTCGGCAATCGTGACGAACGCCTGCACCCCCTCCACGTCCAGTGCCACTCTGATCATCATCTATCCTGATTTGTTGTCTCTGATATACCCAATCATAGCATTGTGGAATAGATGAGTCTTCCCTACTATCCCTCCAGAAGTCGCCGTTCATTCCAGTTTTTTAGAAAGTTGCCCATGTCTGTCACCCCTTTACGCCAGGGCACGCTTGCCTTCGCCGCCGTTTGTTTGTCCGCCTTGATGCTGGGCTTGGAAATTTCCAGCGTGCCGCCGATCCTGTCCACCATCGAGCGCGTCATGGGCGCCAGCTTCCGGCAGCTCCAGTGGGTCATGGCTTCCTACACCATCGCCATGACGACCATCCTGATGGCCGTCGGCACGCTGGCCGACCGCTATGGCCGCAAACGCATGTTCACCATCGGCATCGTGGCGTTCGGCATCACGTCGCTGGTCTGCGGACTGACCGGCAGTGCCGCCGTGCTGATCGTCGCCCGTTTTTTCCAGGGGATGAGCGCGGCGATGATGTTGATCTGCCAGATCGCCATCCTGTCCACCCAGTTCCGGGACGGACGCGAACGCGGCAACGCTTTCGCGTGGTGGGGCATTGTGTTCGGCGCCGGCCTGGGCTTTGGTCCCATCATCGGTGGCGCCATCCTGGCATGGTCCAGTTGGGAATGGGTGTTCCTGGTTCACGGCGTGCTGGCCGTCATCACGTATTGCTTGACCCGCGCGGGCGTGCAGGAATCGCGCGATCCGCAGGCCGGCAAGTTGGACCTGGCCGGGATCGCGACGCTGTCGCTGGCGGTGTTCTGCCTGGTGCTGTTCGTCACGCAAGGACCCGTGCTCGGCTTCACCAGCCTGCCCGCGCTCGGCATCATCGCGCTGTCGTTCGCGAGCTTCGTCGGCTTCATCATTGCGGAAAAAACCAGCCGCCGGCCCATGATCGACTTCTCGGCTTTTAAGAGCCGCAATTTTTCCGGGGCGCTGCTGGGTTCGATGGGAATGAACTTCAGCTTCTGGCCGTTCATCATTTACCTGCCGATCTATTTCCACGTCGGGCTGGGCTACGACAGCGTGCATACCGGACTGGCCCTGTTGGCCTACACCCTGCCCACGCTATTCGTTCCGCTGGCGGCGGAGCGCCTGTCGCGGCGCTACCAGTCGGGCATCGTGATTCCGCTGGGACTGTCGATCATCGGGCTGGGCTTCGTGCTGATGAAGATCGGCAGCCTGTCCACGCAACCGGGCTCGCTGATCTTGCCGGGATGCGTGCTGGCAGGCATCGGCCTGGGCCTGACCAACACCACCGTCACCAATACCATCACGGCGTCGGTATCGGCAGAACGCGTGGGCATGGCGTCGGGCGCGGACACCAGCGCCAGAATGATTTCGCTCGCCTTCAACATTGCCTTGATGGGATGCCTACTGGTGGAGGGCATCATCGCTCATCTGCGCAAGACCTTGAACGTAGCGGAGAGCGACGGCCTGCGGCTGTTTGCGGAGAAGATCGCCGCCGGCGACGTGACGAACGCTGCTCTCTTCTCCCACGCTGCGGCAACTGGTGACGGCATCAATGCAGCGTTGGTATCCGGCTTTGGCAACGTGATGACGTATGGCGCGATCAGCGTTTTTCTACTGGCTGCCAGCAGCTACCTCGTCTTCTCGGCCGAACCTGGCCGCCGGCAGTGCAAAGGCTATTTGTAGACGGTGCGATGGCGTACAGAGCGCACGGCGGTTCCTGCTTACGCTGCAGGACGACAATTCAACCATCGAAGGAATCGCCATGCGCCTGCCCCTGATCGCCCCGCAAGACCTGAGCCCCGAACAAAAGCCGCTGTACGACAATATGCGCAAAGGCATCACCAGCAACTTCAACGATTTTATTGCCGTGCGCGAGGACGGCGCCCTGATGGGGCCGTGGAACCCGTGGCTGCACGAGCCGGGTATCGGCAAGGCGATCTGGGACCTGACGCTGGCAATGACCGCCAACGCCACGCTGCCCGACAACGCGCGTCAGATCGCCATCCTGGTGGTCGGCGCCAGTTATAACGCGGCTTATGAAATCTACGCCCACATCGCCGTCGCCGAGCGCGAAGGCATGTCGGCCGAACGCCTGGCCACGCTGGTGGCGGACGTCAAGCCGGCGGACCTGAGCAAGGAAGAAAGCGTGGCCTACGACATGGCCTATGCGCTGAGCCGCGGCGGCACGCTGCCTGAACCCTTGTACCGCCTGGCCGTCAGCACCTTCGGCCAGCACGGCGCCAATGAGCTGATCTACCTGGTCGGCCTGTATGCGCTGGTGTCGGTCACGCTGAACGGCTTCAACGTGCCGGTGCCGGAACGCGAGTAAATTGGATGCCTGGCTTAGGCCCCGAAAAAATCCGATAGCCAGGCGCCAACGGCGACCGACAGCGCAGCGCCGACAGCAATCAACACCAGCGGCATGGCAACGAGCATCAGCATAACAGTCATCCCGCTCGCATACAGCAGTTTGCCAATGTCAGCGCCTAACACCATGCATTGATGCACGGAGCCTTCGTCAACCTGACAGCCCAGCATTTGGGCTGTCACGGTGGTCAGCAGAGACAGGACAACGACCATCCCCGCGTATCCAAAGCCAAGCAACAAGGCAGCGCCAAATGCTTGGGCTGCGAGTGATTTTCCGAACATTGCATACGCCTTTTGCAGACGGGGCCGAAGCGTTCAGCATAGCAGTATTGCGGGGAGGGAAATTCACGGATATTCACACAGGGTTACTCCACTTGACCTTCTCACCCAGGTAAATATATACTTCGTATACGTTTCGTATATTAGGATTAAAAATGGGCATTGTGAACATCGACGAAGACCTGCACGACCAAATCCGCAAAGCGAGTGCGGTCGTGTGCCGGTCCATCAACGCGCAAGCGGCCTTCTGGATCAAGGTGGGCATGTTGAGCGAAATGAATCCTACGCTGACTTTCAACGAGATCATTGCGCGCGAGCTCCGGGCTGCGGGGGTCGAGACGCAGGTTGGCAGGAGTCTGGCGGCATGACCAAGCGCCCGGAAGAAATCGCGTTGATGGCGGAATCGGGCAAGCTGCTGGCCAGCGTATTCGGCCGTTTGGACCAGTTGAACCTGATCGGCATGTCCACCATGGAGGTCAACGACATGGTCGATAGCTTCATCGTCAATGAACTCAATGCGCGTCCCGCCAGCAAGGGACAGTATGGCTATGCCTATGCGCTGAACTCCTCCCGCAACAGCGTGGTGTGCCACGGTGTTCCATCTCCGGGCGATATCTTGCAGAGCGGGGATATCGTGAACTTCGATATCACGCTGGAGAAGAACGGCTTCATCGCCGATTCCAGCAAAACCTATCTGGTCGGCGATGTGCCGCCCTTGGCCAAGCGGCTGGTGCAAGTGACGTATGAAGCCATGTGGATGGGAATCAACACTGTCCGTCCCGGCGCCAGGCTGGGTGACGTCGGCCATGCGATCCAACGGCACGCCCGACGCAACGGCTATTCGGTCGTCAGGGAATACTGCGGGCACGGCATCGGCCGCGAAATGCACGAACCTCCGCAAGTACTCCATTGGGGAAAACCAAAGACCGGCCTGGTACTACGGGAAGGCATGGTGTTCACCATCGAGCCCATGCTGAACCAGGGCAGCCGCGCCGTGCACACCGAAGACGATGGCTGGACAGTCGTCACGACAGACGGCAAATTATCCGCGCAGTTCGAGCATACGGTGGCCGTGACACGCAACGGGGTACAAGTCTTGACGCTGCGCCCTGGCGAAAGGTCGCTGAACTAAAGCCTACTTGTAATCGTCCGGCGTCAGCGTGTACTTCTGCATCTTGTAGTACAGCGTTTGCTTCGGCACGCCCAGCGCGGTGCTCACTTCGGTGACGCTGCCGCTGGCCCTGCGCAACTCCTGTTCGATGACGGCGCGCTCGAAGCAGCCCACCTGCTCCGCCAGCGGCAACGGCGCCATGCTGCGCGCCGACAGCAGGCCGTCTGCGCCGCTCGACAATCCCAGCACGAAGCGTTCGGCGATATTGCGCAGCTCACGCACATTGCCCGGCCAGTCGTGCGCCATCAACGCTTGCATCAGCGGTCCCGGCACCGGCGGCGCGCTGCGCTTGTAGCGCGCGGCGGCGCCCAGCAGGAAGTGCTCGAACAGCAGCGGGATGTCCTCGCGCCGCTCGCGCAGCGGCGGCAGGTTCAGCACGATCAGGTTCAGGCGGTAGTACAAATCGCTGCGGAACTTCTGCTGGTCCGACCATTCCTTCAGGTCGACCTTGGCCGCCGCGATCACCCGCACGTCCACCGGCACCGGGCTGTTGGAACCCAGCCGCTCCACATAGCGCTCCTGCAGCACGCGCAGCATCTTCACTTGCAGCGCCATCGGCAGGCTTTCGATCTCGTCGAGGAACAGCGAGCCGCCGTCGGCGTGCTCGATCTTGCCGATCTGGCGCTTGCCCGCGCCGGTGAAGGAGCCCGACTCGTGGCCGAATACCTCGCTCTCGAAGATGGTCTCCGGGATGGCGCCGCAATTGAGCGCGACGAAATGGCGCTGGTGGCGGCGGCTGAACTGGTGCAGGCAGCGCGCCACCATTTCCTTGCCGGTGCCGGTTTCGCCGTAGATCAGCACGTCGGCCGGCTCGTCGGCCAGGTCCAGGATCAGGCGGCGCAGGTCGCGCATCGCGGCCGAATCGCCCAGCAACGTCGCTTCGATGCCCTCGCCGTGTTCGATGCGGTGGCGCAGCGCGGCCACTTCCAGCACCAGCCGCCGGGTTTCCATCGCGCGCTGCACCACATCGGTCAGCTGCTCCGACGAATACGGCTTGGCGATGAAGTCGTAGGCGCCGTCGCGCATGGCGCCTACGGCCATGGTGATGTCGCCGTGGCCCGTCACCAGCACCACCGGCAGTTGCGCGTCGATGGCTTTGACGGCGGCCATGAATTCCAGCCCGCTCATGCCGGGCAGGCGCACGTCGCTCACCACCACGCCGTCGAATCCGGGCGTGATCAGGGGCAGCGCCTGTTCGGCGGTATGAAAGGCTTGCACCTCGATGCCCGCCAGGTCCAGCGCCTGCGCGCTGCCGGCGCGCACGGTGGCGTCGTCTTCGATCAATAATACTTTCATGCGGTCTCCTGCTGCGCAATGGGCAACTCAATGATAAACCGGGCGCCGCCCGCGGTCGTGGATTCGGCCAGTAGCTGGCCGCCAAATTCGCGGATGATCTGCTCGGATATCGCCAGTCCAAGGCCGAGGCCCTGCCCTTGCGGTTTTGTTGTGAAAAATGGTTCGAATAAATGATTGCGGACCGATTCCGGTATGCCCGGCCCCGTGTCCGAGACGGCGATCATCGCCTTGTTGAAACTGCTGGTCACGCTGACGGTCAGCTGGCGCACTTCACAGCCGGCCATGGCGTCGAGCGCGTTGCCGAACAGGTTGACCAGCACCTGCTCCAGCCGGTTGCTGTCGCACAGCGCATGCACGTCCTGGCTCAGCATCGACATACGGAAGTTGACCCGCTCCTGCTCCACCCGCCGCTCCACCAGGAACAGCGCGGCGGTGATCGCGGCCGCCACCGGCACCGGCTTGAGGCTGGCGTCGGCCTTGCGGGCGAACTGGCGCAGCTGGCCGGTCAGCGCGCCCATGCGGCCGACCAGTTCCGAAATGGTGGTCAGGTTGCCCTTGGCTTCGTCCAGGCGGCCGCGCTCGATCAGCACGCGGGCGTTGTCGGACATGGTGCGCAGCGCCGTCAGCGGCTGGTTCAGTTCGTGCGTGATGCCGGCCGACATCTGCCCCAGCACCGCCATCTTGCCCGCCTGCACCAGCTCGCTCTGCGCCAGCCGCAGTTTCTGCTCGGCCTGGCGGCGCACGACGTTTTCCTCGCTCAGGTTGTGCGTCATCTGTTGCAGGCTGGCGGTGCGCTCGGCCACCATGGTTTCCAGGTGGTCGTAGGCGCGCTGCAAGTCCACCCGGGCGCGCTGGCGTTGCCGTCCCAGCCGGCGGCGCTGGCGGGCGTACAGCACCAGCATCAGCAGCAGTGCCTCCGACAGCAGCGTGAAGATGAAGGCGTTGCGGGCGCTGGCCTCGGCCGGCGCCAGGTCGGACAGGTAGACGAACTGCCATTTGCGCGGCGCCAGCGAACGGGTCTGGCTCAGCATGCGCGCATGTCCGGCCGGCGACGGCGTGGCGACGATGGCGGCGCCGTTGTCGAGCTTGCGCAGTTCGCGCATGCCTAATGGCAGCAAGGCGTGCGAGAAATACTGGCGCGACACTTGCAGCTCCTGCAACACCTCCGGTGCCAGCGGCGCCAGCGTGCGGTATTTCCAGTCCTGCACCGAGCTGAGGAAGACGACCCCGTGCGCATCGGTCAGCATCACCTTGTCGGCGCCCTGTACCCAGCCGCTTTCCAGCGTCTCGATGTTGACCTTGACGGTGGCCACGCCCAACATGCGGCCGTTGTGATAAATGCCGTGCGCGAAGAAGTAGCCCGGCTCGCCGCGCGTGGTGCCGACACCGTAGAAGCCGCCCGGCGTGCGCCGCAGCGCGTCGCGCACGTAGGGACGGAAGGCGACGTTGTCGCCGACGAAGCTGTCCGGCTCGCGCCAGTTGCTGGACGCCTGGGTCAGGCCTTGCAGGTTGACGATGTAGATGGTGGTGGAGCGGGACAGGCGGTTGACCTGTTCCAGGTAGGCGTTGACCTCGGCGCGCACGGCTTCATCGCCAGGCCGCTGCAACAGGGCGATGACGTCCTTGTTCAGTTCCAGCGTGCCGGGCAGGAAGTCATATTTGGACAGCAGGTTCTCCAGGCTGACGGCGTAGCTGTCGAGCCGCTGCGCGCCGGCCAGGCGCAGCTTTTCGGTGGCGGCGTTTTCGGTCCAGCGCCAGGCCAGCACCGCCACCGCGAGGCAGCACAGCAGCACCAGCACCCACGGCGCGACTCGGCGCAGCAGCCGGCGGCCCGGCCGTGACGGCAAGTCGGTCTGCGGTGCTGCTGCTGCCATAAACTCCCCTGTTGTTATCGTAGTTTCATCCGCTCACATTAAAACACATGGCGCACGCCGAGGTTGAATCCGGTTGTACCGGTGCCGGTGTCGGTCGCGGTGCCGACGTGGAAATTGGCGCCGTTGCGGTTGATGATGTGGCCGTACGCAGTGTACAGGTCGGTACGCACCGACAGCGGATGCAGATAGCCGACCGCCGCCTGGCGCGAGCGCTGGTGCGCGGCGCTATCGTCGCGATGGTCGATGTAGGAGGCCAGGAACTTGCCCGCGCCCACCGCCACGCTCACGCCCAGCAGCGCATCGCGGCTGGTGACGCCGAGCAGGTCCTGGTTACGCGAGTAGGCCGCGTGGCCGGTCACGCCGTCGATGCGGTAGCGTCCGGCCAGCATGGTGTAGCGGGTGTGGGCGGTGGCCAGGGCGTTGTCGCGCTGGTGATGCGCCAGTACCAGGCTCAGCGGGCCGTTGTCGTAGCTGGCGGAGGCGCCGATGCTGCGGTTCTTGGCGCTGTCGCCGGCCGTCTCACCGAAGCCGTACATCACGTCGGCCGAGAAGCCTTGGTAGCGCGGCGTGATGTATTCGACCGAGTTGTCGACCCGGGTGCTCGGGAAGAACAGGTTCTGCGCATTGCCCGCGAAGCCGGTGACGAAGGGATCGGCCACATCGCGCAGGGCCTTGTAGTACGGCATGTACTGGCGTCCCATGCTGACCGCGCCGGCCTTGCCGGACAGGCAGACATAAGCCTGGCGGCCGAACAGCAGGCCGCCCTGCCCGGCGGCGCCGGTGTCGATGGTAAAGCCGTTTTCCAGCACGAAGCCGGCGGCCATGCCGCCGCCCAGGTCTTCCTTGCCCTTGAAGCCGATGCGCGAGCCGGAGCCCACGCCGCTGCTGATGTTTTGCATGTTGCCAGCGACGCCGCCGCGCTCCAGCACCAGGCCGGCGTCGGCCACGCCGTACACGCTCACACTCGATTGCGCTTGCGCTACCGCCGACACCAAACCCAGCGCCAGCGCGCCGATGACATACTTTTGCATCTTTCAGTCTCCTCTAATTATTCTTCAAGCCGCGCGCATCGTGGCGACGACAGGTTGTTCCACTTCTTCTTCCAAAGCACCTTCCCACTTGGCGACCACGGCGGTCGCGACCGCGTTGCCGACCGCGTTGGTGGCGGAGCGGCCCATGTCCAGGAACTGGTCGATGCCCATCAACAGCAGCAGGCCCGCTTCCGGAATATGGAACTGGTTCAGCGTGGCGGCGATCACCACCAGCGAGGCGCGCGGCACGCCGGCGATGCCTTTGGAAGTCACCATCAGCAACAGCAGCATGGTGATCTGGGTGCCCAGCGACAAATCGATGCCGTAAGCCTGGGTGATGAACAGCACGGCGAAGGTGCAGTACATCATCGAGCCGTCCAGGTTGAAGGAATAGCCCATCGGCATGACGAAGCTGGAAATCTTGCGTTGCACGCCGAACTGGTCCAGCGCCACCAGCAGTTTCGGATACGCCGCTTCCGAACTCGCGGTCGAGAACGCCAACAGGAAAGGTTCGCGGATCAGGACCATCAGGCGGAACACGCGCTTGCCGATGAAGGCGAAGCCGCCCAGGATCAGCAACGCCCACAGGCACACCAGGCCGAGGTAGAAGCCGCCCATGAACTTGGCGAAGGTGGCCAGGATGCCCAGGCCGTTGGTGGTGATGACCGAAGCCATCGCGGCGAACACGGCCAGCGGGGCCAGGTTCATGATGGCGCCGGTGATGCGCAACATCACCTGGGCCAGCTGGTCGATCACGGCGGTCAGCTTGGCGCCGGCTTCACCCATGGCGCTCAGCGCGCTGCCGAAGAAGATCGAGAACACCAGCACTTGCAGGATCTCGTTATTGGCCATCGCCTCGATCGGCGACTTCGGCACCATGTGGCTGACGAAGTCCTTCAGCGTGAAGGCTGCGGTTTTCAGGCCGGTGGCGGCATCGACCGGCGGCAGCGGCAGGCCCAGGTGGCTGCCCAGCTGCATGAAGTTCGACAGCACCATGCCCAGCGTCAGCGACACCAGCGAAGCGATCACGAACCAGCCCATGGCCTTGATGCCGACCCGGCCGGCCGCCTTGGCGTCGCCCATGTGGGCAATACCGACCGTCAACGTGGAGAACACCAGCAGCGAAATGATCATCTTGATCAGACGGAGGAACACGTCGGTGACGATCGAGATGTGGTTGGCGATGTCGGTGCTGAGCGCCTTGTCAGGGAAGGTGTAGTGGCAGGCATAACCGACCAGCACGCCGAGTACCATGGCGATCAGGATGTAGAGTGTTAATGGACGTTTCTTTTTCACTTGGCTTCTCCAGTTTTTGTTGTCATCACCGCTCAGCATGCACCGGCGGGTGTGGGCTACTTAGCAATGGCTGTGCCAGCCTTTGACAAACAAAAATTCGGAAGCAAGTCCTTGATTCTAAATATAATTCATTTTGGAAACATTTGACGGGGTGCCGCAAGCGTCCCGAAATCCAAACGCCCGGAGAGGGGTTTGTATGGAAAGTTGGACGACGGTCAGGCGGACGGCGGGCTCTGGCTCCACTCGAACCAGCCGCCGTCGTAGACGCTGATCCCGGGCCAGCCCATCAGCCAGGCATAGAAGAAGGCCATCGAGGCGCGCCAGCCGGTGCCGCAGTAGAAGACGGTCGGCGTGCCGGGCGCTATGCCCTGTTCGGCCCACGGCGCGACGATGTCGGCCGCCGGCTTCATGCTGCCGTCGGCCTGGTGGTAGGCGCTCATGCTGTTGACGTCGCCGTCCTCGCCGGCCCTGCCCCAGCGCGCGCCGGGAATGTCGCCGGCGGCGATGTAGCTGTAGCCGGAGACCTGGCCCATGAACTCGGCCCTGGTGCGGATGCTGGCCAGCACGCCGTCGCCGCGCTCCAGCAGGGCCTGTACCTGGGCGGTGCCGGCCAGGTACTCGGGATGCGCGGGCAAGGCGATGCCGAAGTCAGGCGCGGCCACGCAGGCCGTCGAGGGCCCGCGCGCGCACGGATGGCCGCCGGCCAGCCAGCGCGCGTAGCCACCGTCGAGCAGGCGCACGTCGGCCACGCCGGCGTACAGCAGCAGGTGCGCCAGCCGCGCGGCGGCCAGGTTGTTGCGGCCGTAGAGGATGACGGTGGTGTCGTGGCGCACGCCGCGCGCCAGCAGCAGCGCCAGCAGGGCCTGGTCGGAGACCTTGTTCCACAGAGGTTGCTGCTCGATGTCGCAGGTATCGAAGTAGGCGGCGCCCGGAATATGGGCCTGCTCGAACAGCGCGGCGCCGCCGCAGCCGACATCGAACAGGCGCCAGTCCGCCGCCGGCGCCTCCGCCACCTGGGCGCCCGCCGTCAGCGCCGCCAGCCACGCGGGCGTGACAAGCTGGCGCCAGCGGACCAGGTCCGGGCGGAAGTCGGCGGAGATGTCGGTGGCAATCATGGCGGAGCGGCGCTGCAAGCATGTAGGGGCCGCTATTTTACGTGATCGCCGATCAGGCATCCGCGTTCAGGCGCAAGACGTTGCAGCCAGGCTCAATCGAAGCGGTAGCTGACCGCCACCAACCCGGAATCGAGCGAACGGCGGCGAACGGCGGGATTGCTGCGGATGGAATCGTCCAGCCAGGTGCGGCGCAGGTTGGCGACCAGGTACCAGTGCCCACTCAACTGCGCCTCCACCAGCAGGCCGGCAAACGAATTGCTGGCCGAGCGCGCCACGCCGTCGTAGTAGCGGACGTAGTTGGCGGAGCGGTATTCCAGGCCGAGCTGCGGATAGAAGGCGAAGCGGCCATGTTCGATTTCCGCCGCATACATCAGGTCCAGCATGGCGCCGTGCGATTTGCCCAGGTCGCGATACAGGTTCGCCATGAAAGCGCCGACCGGCGTCACCTGCAAAGTGCCCAGGCCCAGCGGTATCGACGAGCGCTGCTGCGTTTGCGGCGGCGCGCTGCTGCGGTAGCCATCTTCCAGCACGCGCGTCAGCAGCTCGACACTACCGTAGCCGACCGGCGCCAGCTTGACGCCGAAGGTATCGATGCGCGCAAACACCGGGCCGTAGTCGAAGTTGGCATACGGGACCGCGCTGCCGTTGCGCGACTGCGCCGGCACTGCGACCGGCGCCACGCTGACGCCAACGCCGATATCGCCCACCAGATGCGTCCCCGCCTCCTGCGCCTGCGCGCCGGCGGCGCACAGCAGCGCCAGCAAGGCCCAGCGCCGGCTGGCAGCGCTCATCGGAACGCGCTGACGATCAGCGCGACATTGCTGCCGCCGAAGGCGAACGAGTTCGACATCGCCGCTTGCAGCGTCAACCCGCGCCGGCATTCGCGCGGCACGAAGTCGAGATCGCATTCGGGATCGGGCCGGTCCAGGAAGGCGGTCGGCGGCACCGCGCCGTGGCGCAGGGCCTGCGTGGTCAACACGAATTCCAGCGCGCCGGCCGCGCCCAGCGTATGGCCGTGCATGGACTTGGTGGAACTGACCAGCAGCTTGCGCGCCGCAGCACCAAAGGCTTGCTTGATCGAGGTGGCTTCGGCCACGTCGCCGGCCGGTGTGCCGGCGCCATGCGCATTGATGTAGCCGATCGCCGATGGCGGCAAGCCGGACTGCTCCAACGCCTGCCGCATCGCCCGTTCCTGGCCGTCGGCGTCGGGCTTGGTGATGTGGGTGGCGTCGTTGCTGGTGCCGTAGGCGACCAGCTCGGCCAGGATGGTGGCGCCGCGCGCCTGCGCCGACTCCAGCGATTCCAGCATGACGGCGGCGCCCGCCTCGCCCAGCACCAGGCCGCCACGTCCGGCCGAGAACGGCCGGCACGAACGCTCCGGGTGTTCGGTATCGAGCGGCGCCAGCACGCGCAGCGCGTCCCAGGCGCTGACCACGCCGTAGCTCAGCAAGGCCTCCGAACCGCCGGCCAGCACGCGGTCGGCGTAGCCGTGGCGGATGTGGCGGTAAGCCTCGCCGATGGCCTGCGCCGACGATACGCAGGCGCTGCTGTAGTTGTTGACGCTGCCCCTGAAGCCGCAGCGCAGCGCGATCTGCGCCGCTGCCGCATTGGTCATGCCGGCCACGACCGACATCGGCCGCACGCGGGTCTTGCCGTCGACGAACAAGTCGACATAGCCGGATTCAACGGTGAGCGCGCCGCCCATGCCGCTGCCCCAGAACACGCCGCTGCGCTCGGGGGCGACGGTGGCGTCCAGGCCCGACTGCGCCAGCGCCTCGCTGGCGGCGGCCCAGCCCAGCAGCGAGAAGCGATCGAAGACCGGCAATTCCGAGGTCTTGACCAGTTCCGGCAAGGGGCCGCGGATCTGCGCGCCGGGCGTGCCCGGCCGTTGGCGCTCACCTGCCAGCTGCAACAGGCCGATGCCGCTGCGGCCGGCCAGCGCTTGCTCGAAATTATGCTCGGCGCCGACGCCCAGGGAGGAAATCGCCCCCAGGCCGGTGATCACCACGCGCTGCGCGGTCATACGTTGGCGGCCTTGCCGGCCAGATAGGTATCGATCTGGTCGGCGATGTCCTGCACCACCACCAGCTTGGGACGCTCATCGCCCACCTCAATGCCGAACTCCTCTTCCAGATCGAAAATCAGCTCGATCACGGTCAGCGAATCGGCGCCCAGCGCTTCAAGTTCGGTTTGCGGCTGGATCGACTCTTCGGCGACATCGAGGCTTTTGGCGAGCAGTTTGGCGACGGTTGGGAAGGAATTCATAAAAATAGTCTCGGTATGGTAGGTGTTAAGCGCGGCTCTGCAAGGCGTCCTCGGACGGCAGGTGCTGGTTGAAAAACGCGATCGTCTCGTCGGCAACAAGTTCTTTCTCATTGTCGAGGGTGATGATGTGGTAGCTGTCGTGCAGGATGATCTTGCGGCGGCTCGGCGAGCTGATGCTGCTCTCGACCAGGTCGGCGCTCTTGGTGCTGGCGACGTCGTCTTCCTCGGCGTGGATGATCAGCGCCGGCGCGACCACCTTGGACAGCTGGCTGCGCACCTGCTTGATCAGGCGGTGTGCCTGGAAGATGCCCTCGGCCGACAAGCGCGAAGCACCGGCCGCCGATGAATCGCTGACCTTCATTTCGCGGGCGATCCAGCGGCGCAGGTTTTCGTTTTTCAGGCCGTAGGGATAGCGCTCTTGATAGGAGTACCAATGGCGCGCCGGCGTGTAGTACGCCAGCGGCAACAGGAAGCGGTATTTCGGGATGCTCCAGCCGTCGTAGGCCAGGGTGGTGGCCAACAGGCCGAGGGAGGCGACCTGGTCGCCACGCTCGATCGCCAGGCGCAAGGCCAGCACCGCGCCGATGCACAGGCCCACCACCGATACGCTGGCATGGGTTTGCCTGAGCTGGTCGAACAGCCGCGACACTTCCTCGAACCAGCGCTCGCTGCGCGTGGTGCGATAGGAGTCGGCCTGGCCGGAAGAATAGCCGTAGCCCGGTATCAGCGGAATGACTACGGTGTAGCCTGCACGTTGCAGGCGCTTGCCCACATACTGCATTTCCAGCGGGTTGCCCAGCAGGCCGTGCAATGCCAGCACGGCATGCGGGCCGCCTGCCAATTCAATAGTCTTCATACTACCCTGTTCAAGAAAAGCTTATTATTATTGACCGTCAATGCGGTCTTATTCGCCATTGTGCGAAGGTGATAATAACAACATCATAACCCTGATTCGCTCGGAAATTCCAGTGCAGGTTGCGCCCGCAGGCCAACTTGCGGCAGGCATTTTAGCTAGTCTCGACTAACGACAGGATGAGCGCTTCATTACGGATTGGATAGGGAGTGCCGCGCCGCTCCGAGCGCACTCAGGCGACCGTATCGACTATGCGGCCAACGGTGGTGTCGTTTGATTTCTTTTTAGGATGTTGTACGGAAATGGAAAGTGATAATTGGATAGTATTATGGCAATTCTCTAACCTATACTTGGCTGCAGTACATTGATATTTCGCAAACAAATTAGCCGAGGATCACATGAGATTGCCCTTCAAAAAAGCAGCCGTGCCAGTTGCCTTGATTCTTTCCATCGCCGGCTGCAGCACCTCTCCCGTTTATGACTGGCGCAAAGAGCAGAGTGACCTGACTAAGCCTTACGAGATCAACCCCGACGCAATTTCGATGACCGGTGCTGTCACCTATCTTCAAAAGGCCAGAAACGGTTACAGGTCCCAGATCAGCACCCAGGCAAAGGATGAATCGACAGCCAGCCAATGGATTTTAGGTGGTACCGGCGCCTTGCTGGCAGCGGCGGGCCTCAAGGCCCATACGGACGTCCTGCTTGTCGGCGGGACCGCCTTATCGACCGGATATGCGATGAGCACCAGCAGCATGCCGCGCGGGCGCGTGCTGTCGTATATGGCCGGCGTGGATGCCTTGAACTGCGCGGAAGCGAGCGTGGCCCCCATTCGAACGTTTAACAACGACGCGCTTGCTTTGGCCAACAAGGAACTGAAATCAAAAATTGGACCTCTACAAACAGCCGTTGAAAAAGTTACGACAGCCTATAAGAAAGCCGGCCCCCAGGCTATTTCGGTAAAAGATCAAACCGATTCAGCGGAAGCAACCATCACTGCGGCCAATACGGTGGTTTCCAGTACCGACGACTTCCTTGCAAAGGCTAAAACGGCGTCCTACTTGTTGTACAACCAGGTTGAAAAGGTCGATGCCGCAGTGACACGCTCCATCATCAACGGCATGCCTACCCTCGCCGACATTAAAGTGCTGGCGGGCGGCATCGGCGCCGACATGACCTCGATCGTCAGCAGTGCGGTGAACGACGCTAACGCATCCAAATCCAGCAAGGGGCTAACCGGCTCTGACAGTGGCCTTGGCGCACAAGCCGCTGGTGAAACGTCGCCGCTTTCAACGGCACTGAAAGAACTCAGTGTGGCGCAAGAGAACGTAAATGCCGCGATAGACAAGGTCAAAGACAATTTGCCGCCTAACGCAAACAACTTGAACATGCAGGCCATGGCTGATTGCAACCTGCCATTGGTTCCGGCGCCGCTGTCGGTTAATCCCACTGCGGTCCAGTTCTACACCAACAGCGCGGCCACGAAGACCTTCGAATTCAAAGGGGGAACAAAGGAGTATGTCGCCGATGTGGCAGGACTCCCTTCCGGCTTGTCCGTAAAACAAGCCGGTCCGGGTGGAACTACGCTTGAGATTAGTGCCGATGCGTCCAAACTCACTGCCGTGACTGCGCCATACAATCTACGGATACACGACCAGACCAATGGGGGCAGTACTGTTTCCATCCGCATTACTATCATTGCCAGCCCGGCCGCGGCAGCGGCCAATCCGGCAGCTGCGGCGGCCAATCCGGCCGACGAAAAACCGGGGCTCGACGGCAAAACGATAGAGGTGGCTAAAATAAAGTACACGCTGTCCCACCCGACAACCAATGCGGACAAAACGATCACGGTCTTGCTCTGCCCTAAAATTCCAGACGATGACAAGGGTAAGGCCCCCTTCATCAAAAAAGTGCAGGAATTAGCTGGAGGCACCACCATTATCAAAGTCGACACTTCTCCGGCATGCCAAAAATGAAAACGGCGGATCAACCCGGGAACAAGGCCGAGGCCGGCCGCGAAGCGGCCGATCGCTTCGATCAGATCGAAAACGTCGCTGCCAAGATGGCGATCGTAGAACATGCGGTCAACGTACACGGCGGGAGTCTTAAACGACGACATCTGAACCTGATGATGGTCAGTCCGGGATACCGGGCTCGCCGCTCGGGGGCCGGTCGCTATGAACTCCACAAGCAGCCCTGCGTGGTCCTCACCGTAGAGAGAAAGTGGAAACCCGACGAGGTTACCGATTTGTCCCGGCACCTTCCCGAACGATTGGAGGTCTCAATCAGTGTCGGGAATCGCGTCGTCCAATACATGGTTCCGACCGACGTTCAACCTCAGGAATGGACAGGCAACCTGCGGACACAAAGCAGCAACGGCATCACCGTCGAGACCAGCCCTCCGTGCAGCGGCGCAATCACGTGTGGCGTCGAACTGGGAACATCGGCTGGTCCCATGTGGTTGGCGCTCAGTGCGCTGCACGTGTTAACCCCCGCCCCCTGTCTTGATGCGATACCGAAGGGCTCAATAGGCATAGAGTTGTCGGGAGCTGGCGCCGCCGTCGGTCAAAGCACACCATATGCAGGATGCCTGCGCTGGGATGCACCCAGCTTCGACGCGCAACTGGCCACGATCTCCCCAGCCAGGCTGAATTCGATGTTTGCGGATCTGCGGCTGGACTTTTTTCAGATTGCACACTCGCGGGCGGACATCAATTTTCTGGCGAGTGTCTCGCAGTTTTACGTGCACACATCCACCAACCGCCTTAACGGACCAATACCCGACCAAGGCGACATTTGTGGCCAGTTCTGCTTCTTTGCCGACGACTCATTAAAACTAGTCTACACAGTGACCGACGACCAGGGCACAAAAATTCCTGCCTACATTACCCATCCTGATCTCATCGTTATTGCCGCGGGAGACGGGAAGCCCGTTACGCAGGAGGGCGATAGCGGATCACCGGTCTTTGCCTCCTACAACAACCAAACGTTTCTGGTAGGGATGCTAATCGCTGGCCCTCAAACAGGGAATAGTGGAGACCGGATGGTAGTACTACCATCATGGGTCCTATTTAACCCAGCCAATTGGTCGTCGCTACCTCCTAAAACCAAGAGCATCAGGCCCACTTTCCACATGCCCTGAAATAAAGAAGGCAGAAATGAAAAAACCCGCCGAAGCGGGTTTTTAAAAATACTGGCGGAGACGGTGGGATTCGAACCCACGATACAGGTATAAGCCGTATGCATCCTTAGCAGGGATGTGCCTTCGGCCACTCGGCCACGTCTCCTAGTCGATTACTCAACTATGTCTTTTCTACCAAACTGCGCTAGAGCAGACGACCGTCATAGTATAGAGCGAGACCAGATTGGTCAAGGCTAGCTGACGATATTTTTTGAAAATTTTATGCCTTCTCCAATTCGAACGCTTTGTGCAGCGCGCGGACGGCCAGTTCCATGTATTTTTCGTCGATCAGCACGGAGATTTTGATTTCCGAGGTCGAGATCATCATGATGTTGATGCCCTCTTCCGACAGCGTGCGGAACATCTGCGATGCCACGCCCACGTGCGAACGCATGCCTACGCCCACCACCGAGATCTTCGACACTTTGGCGTCGCCGGTGATGCTGGCCGCGCCCAGCTCTTCCTTGGTGCCGTTCAGCACGTCCACGGCGCGCTGGTAGTCGTTGCGCGACACGGTGAAGGTGAAGTCCGTCTTGCCATCCACCGACTGATTCTGGATGATCATGTCGACTTCGATATTGGCATCGGCCACCGGGCCCAGGATGTGGTACGCCACGCCTGGACGGTCGGGCACGCCCAGCACGGTGATTTTGGCCTCATCGCGGTTAAACGCGATACCGGAGATGACTGCTTGTTCCATGTGTGTATCTTCCTCAAACGAAATCAGGGTGCCCGAGTTGGCTTCTACTTCCAGGTCCAGCATCGGGTCGGTCAGCGACGACAGAACGCGGGTCGGCACGCGATAGTTGCCGGCGAATTCCACCGAGCGGGTTTGCAGCACTTTCGAGCCCAGCGACGCCAGTTCCAGCATTTCTTCAAACGTGATCGCCTTGAGCCGGCGCGCTTCCGACACCACGCGTGGATCGGTCGTGTACACGCCGTCTACGTCGGTGAAGATCAGGCATTCGTCGGCCTTCATCGCGGCGGCGATCGCCACGGCGGAAGTGTCCGAACCACCGCGGCCGAGCGTCGAGATGTTGCCGCCCTCGTCCACGCCCTGGAAGCCGGTGATGATGACGATCTTGCCGTCATCGAGGTCGCGGTTCACTTTTTCATTGTCGATCGACTGGATGCGAGCCTTGGTGAAAGCGGAATCGGTTTTAATCGCGACTTGCCAGCCGGCGTAGGACACGGCTTTCTTGCCGATCGCCAGCAGCGCCATCGACAGCAGGCCAACCGACACTTGCTCGCCGGTGGAGGCGATCATGTCCAGTTCGCGCGGGTCGGGCTGGGCCTGAATTTCCTTGGCCAGGGAGATCAGGCGATTGGTCTCGCCGGACATGGCCGATGGGACGACGACGATGCGGTGCCCGGCGTCATGCCACTTGGCGACACGCCGCGCCACGTTCTTGATACGGTCCGTCGAACCCATCGACGTACCGCCATATTTGTGCACGATTAAAGCCATAACAGAGAGTTTTCCGCTCAAATAAAGGTAAATGGAACCCTTAACTCTACATGCCGCACTGCAAAATAACAAGTCAAAAAACTCATAAAGTCATACCGTATAGACATATCTACATACAAAATTCGGCAGATAGGGGCTATTGTCTATACAGCCTGCCAACGCAGGCGCCAGCGTGAAACGCCCTCACCCACCAGGTGATTGCAGTCCATGCCGACGCCGGCCGCGAACAGCACTTGCCGGCCGGCGCTGACCACCGGCAGGCGCGAGCGCTCCCAGGCCGGGATGTTCAACGCCTGGTAATGATACTTGAGTCCGCGCGTCGGCCGGTTGTGGGCCGGCTTCAGGCGTTCGCCGCCCTTGCGGAATTCGATCAGCAATGACTGGCCGCGCAACCAGTCGGCATCCAGCCCGCCTTCGCCCTCGCCTGCCGGCTCGAAGTGCAGCACGCCGCCGTAGGCCGGGAACGCCATGTCGGTTTCGCCGTTCCAGCTGAACGAGGTGCCCGGCGTTTTATCGAACTCGTCTTCGCGCGTGCCCTCCAGGTCTTCCAGTTTCGGCGTGATGTGCAGGCGGTCGCGATGGCGTCTTACGTGACAATCGGGGTGGGTTACCAGCGGTTGCGCGCCGTCGCGTGCTTCCAGCAGTTGCACCAGCATTTCGGACAGCCAGGCAGCGCTCGGCATGCGCAGGTTGCGGGTGGCAAACCAGTGGCGCAGCATGTTGTAGCTGCGGTCCAGGCTCAGCAGGCGCAACTTGGCGATATCGATGCAGTCGTCGACCAGGCACAGGGCCAGGTCCTGCTCGGCCAGTTCGGTCAGCAGGCGCTGGGCGGACTGTGCGTGCTGGGCGCTGCGCGCAAAGCGCTCCTGGAAGCCTGGGAAGGCCTCGTCCAGCGCCGGCATCACCTTGTGGCGCAGCGCGTTGCGGGCGAAGCGCGGGTCGTCGTTGGATTCGTCGTTGATGTGGGCGATGCCGTGCTCGGCCACGTAGGCGGCCAGTTGCTTGCGCGAGGCAGGCAGCAGCGGGCGCGCCATCACCAGGTCGGGATTGGCCAGCAGTTCGGGCGCGGCGTTGGCGGCGTCCATGCCGGACAGGCCGGCGGGGCCGGAGCCGCGCAGCAATTGCAACAGCACGGTCTCGGCCTGGTCGTCCAGATGATGCGCGGTCAGCAGCAGCTTGACGTCGTGCCCGGCGCACAGCGCGCCCAGCGCGGCGTAGCGCACCTTGCGGGCGGCCGCTTCGGTGCCGCTCTTCTGCTGGTTCGCCAGCTGCACGCGGCGCGCTTCGAAGGTGACTCCCAGCGCGGCGCAGGCTTGTTCGCAGTGCGCCAGCCAGGCGTCGGCGTTGGCGCTGATGCCGTGGTGGACGTGGAAGGCGTACAAGGCCACGCCATGCGCTTGCGCGTAGGCATGCGCGAGGTGGAGCAGCGCCGACGAGTCGAGGCCGCCGCTGAGGGCTACGGCCATGCGTGGCGCGCTTGCCTGCTGCGCCAGCGCGGCGGCGACGGCTTGCTCGAAGGTTGAGGACAAGGTCGGGATCTGTTGCTTCTTCAATTGCTGCTCCAAATGCGAACCGGGGGCAGCGCGTTCGCGTGCCCCCGGCTGTTGTGTATGGGTTCCCGTTTGCACGGGAACGACGCGCTAACGTCATTCCCGCGAAAGCGGGAATCCACGCTGAGTATCTTATTCCTGCGGCGTGGTTTCTTTGAACTTACCGTAGCTCATCAGCTTCTCGTGACGGGCTTCCAGCAGGTCCTTGGTCTTCATGCCGTGGAACTGGCGCAGCGAGTCAGCCAGCGCGCGCTTCAGCAGCGTGGCCATCTGTTTCGGATCGCGATGCGCGCCGCCCAGCGGCTCGGTGACGATCTTGTCGATCAGGCCCATCGCCTTCAGGCGGTGCGCGGTCAGGCCCAGCGCTTCGGCCGCATCGGCGGCGCGCTCGGACGTTTTCCACAGGATCGAGGCGCAGCCTTCCGGCGAGATCACCGAGTAGGTCGCGTATTGCAGCATCAGCACCGCATCGCCCACCGCGATCGCCAGCGCGCCGCCGGAGCCGCCTTCGCCGATGATGGTGGCGATCAGCGGCACTTTCAGTTCCGCCATCACGTACAGGTTGTGGCCGATCGCTTCGGACTGGCCGCGCTCTTCCGCGTCGATGCCGGGGAACGCGCCCGGCGTGTCGACGAAAGTGAAGATAGGAATGCCGAACTTCTCAGCCAGCTTCATCAGGCGCATGGCCTTGCGATAGCCTTCAGGCTTCGGCATGCCGAAGTTGCGCATGGCGCGTTCCTTGGTGTCGCGGCCCTTTTGATGGCCGATGACCATGCAAGCCTGGCCATTGAAGCGCGCCAGGCCGCCCACCACGGACAGGTCGTCCGCATAGCTGCGGTCGCCGTGCAGTTCGTGGAAGTCGGTGAAGATTTCGTTCACATAGTCCATGGTGTATGGACGCTGTGGATGGCGCGCGATCTGCGCAACTTGCCAAGGGGTCAGCTTGGCGTAAATGTCTTTGGTCAGTTGCTGGCTCTTTTTGGCCAGACGGTCGATCTCCTCAGAGATGTCGACAGCCGAATCGTCCTGGACGAAACGCAGCTCTTCGATTTTGCCATCGAGTTCGGCGATCGGTTGCTCAAAGTTGAGGAAAGTCGTTTTGGTCATTGTACCTCCGTGATTATTCTCAGCCATGCGGACACAAAAACGCCTCGCACAGCGATTAGAGCATCTATTCTACAGCAACCGGGTCCAGGCTACGCCATAAGTACCAGGTCGCCACCGTGCGCCACGGCTCCCAGTTGGCCGAAACCTCGCGCGCATCGCTACGGGACACAGGTTCGCCGGAAAAATAGTTCTGGCTGATGCCCTGGATCAAACCGGGGTCATCGAGCGGCAAAACATTCGGCCGGAGCAGATTAAATATCAAAAACATCTCGGCTGTCCAGCGGCCGATGCCGCGGATCTGCACCAGTTCGGCGATGACGGCTTCGTCATCCATCTGGTCCCACTGGCTGGTGTGGACGCGCTTGTTCTTGAAGTGGTCGGCCAGGTCGAGGATGTATTCGGTCTTGCGCTTGGACAGGCCGCAGGCCGACAACTGCTCGGCGCCGGCCTTGATGATCTGCGCCGGCGTGCATTTCGGGCTGACCAGCAGCAGCTTCTTCCAGGCGGTGTCGGCCGCCTTGGTGGTCACTTGCTGGCCGACGATGGAGCGCGCCAAGGTGGTAAACGGGTCGTCGTGGCCGACCAGGTGCAGGTCGCCAAATTGCGGGATCAGCTTTTTCATGATGCGGTCCCGCTTCATGAGCTCGATCTTGGCCTCTTCCCAGTACGGCGGCACGGCCGATACCGGGCCGTCCGCGCCCTCGTTATCCTTGGCGATGACCATTATGCGCGGCGCCAGTTCGTCGTGCCGTCAGGCTTGTCTTCGAGGATGACGCCGGCCGCCAGCAGATCGGCGCGGATCTTGTCCGATTCGGCGAAGTTACGCGCCTTTTTGGCTTCGATGCGTTTGGCGATCTGTTCCGCGATGGCGACGTCGCCGGAGGCGTCGGCCTCGCCGACCACCGCCTGGCGGAACTCCTGCGGCGTGCGGGCCAGCAGGCCGATGACACCGGCCAGGGCCTTGAGCTGACGCGCCACGGCGGGCGATTTCGACTTGTTCAGCTCGCTCACCAGGTCGAACAGCACGGCCAAAGCGACCGGCGTGTTGAAGTCGTCGTCCATCGCCTCGGCGAAGCGCACGGCGTACGGCTCGCTCCAATCGAGCGCCAGGCCGTCGCCTTCCACGCCGTCCAGCGCGGTGTACAGGCGGGTCAGCGCGACGCGGGCGTCGTCCAGGTGCACGTCCGAGTAGTTCAGCGGGCTGCGGTAGTGGGCGCGCAGGATGAAGAAGCGCACCACTTCGGCGTCGTACTTCTTCAGCACGTCGCGGATGGTGAAGAAATTGCCCAGCGATTTGGACATCTTCTCGTTGTCCACGCGCACGAAGCCGTTGTGCACCCAGTAGTTGACCATCGTGTGACCGAACGCGCCTTCCGACTGCGCGATCTCGTTCTCGTGGTGCGGGAACTGCAGGTCCGCGCCGCCGCCGTGGATATCGAAGTGCTCGCCCAGCAGCGCCGAGCACATGGCGGAGCACTCGATGTGCCAGCCCGGACGGCCCTTGCCCCACTTGGAATCCCACTTGACCTCGTCCGGTTCGGATTCCTTGGACGCCTTCCACAGCACGAAGTCCAGCGGATCGCGCTTGCCGGTGTTGACGTCGACGCGCTCGCCGGCGCGCAGGTCGTCCAGCGATTTGCCGGACAGCTTGCCGTAGTTGGGGAAGTTGCGCACCGCGTAGTTGACGTCGCCGTCCGCGCCCTGGTAGGCCAGGTCCTTGGATTCCAGCGTTTCGATCAGCGCCAGCATTTGCGGCACGTATTCGGTGGCGCGCGGCACCAGCGTGGCCGGCAGGATGCCCAGCGCGCCGGTGTCTTCGTCCATGTACTGCGTGAAACGGGTGGTCAGCTGCGAGATGGTCTCGCCGTTCTCGACCGCGCGCTTGATGATCTTGTCGTCGATGTCGGTGATGTTGCGGGCGTAGGTGACCTGGTAGCCGGAGGCCAGCAGCCAGCGGTACATGACGTCGAACGCCATCATCATGCGGGCGTGGCCGATGTGGCAGTAGTCATAGATGGTCATGCCGCAGACGTACATGCGGACTTTGCCTGCCTCGATGGGAACGAATGTCTGCTTGTCACGCGCCAGCGTGTTGTAAATCTTTAAATTGCTCATCGGGCTCTTGCGGTATTTTTTTAAAGCGCGTGCCGCGGTCCCGGGCAATACGAGGACCCGGCGCGGCGCGGTAGGCGCGCACCTGGGATTCATCGCATCACGTTGGGGACCGGCTGACACTCGGTAGTTATTCTTTCCACCTTCTAAGGGGTAGAATGGACAAGTATAGCATTGATAAAAACAGCATAGACCCAATCTGCTTTAGGATTTTTGGCTAGCCGGCCAGTTCAACACTGATAAAACCACTACGAGGAAGTAACAATGCACCAAACTCAGCCATCACTGTTCACCAAACTGATGACCATGTTTGCCGGCGTCGCCCTGTCCGGCGCGGCCCTGGCCGCCACTCCAGCCGCCAACAACCCCACGCCGCAAGTGGAAATCAAGACCTCGATGGGCGACATCGTCGTCGAACTGAACCACGAGAAGGCGCCTAAATCGGTCGATAATTTCTTGACCTATGTGAAGGCCGGCTTCTACAAGGGCACCATCTTCCACCGCGTGATCGATGGCTTCATGATCCAGGGCGGCGGCTTCGACGAAAAGCTCAAGCAAAAGAAAACCAACGCGCCGGTGCCGATCGAATCGCAGAACGGCCTGACCAACAACACTTACACGCTGGCCATGGCCCGCACCGGCGATCCCAACTCCGCCACCTCGCAATTCTTCATCAACGTGGCCGATAACGAGGCCCTGAACTACCCTGGCCGCGACGGTTTCGGCTACACGGTGTTCGGCAAAGTCATCAAGGGCCAGGAAGTGGTCGACAAGATCAAAGGCGTGCTGGTCGACGACAAGGGCATGTTCCAAAACATCCCCGTGATCCCGGTCGTGATCAAGTCGGCGACGATTTTGAAGACCCCTGTCCAGCCAAAACTGTAAAATAGCGGCCTGCCATATTTTTTAACTCCTTCAGGATAACAACATGACCAACGTAATCATCACCACCAACATGGGCAACATGACCGTCGAACTGAACGACGAGAAAGCGCCTAAATCGGTCGCCAACTTCCTGGCCTACATGGAAGCCGGCCACTACGCCAACACCATCTTCCACCGCGTGATCGACGGTTTCATGGTCCAGGGCGGCGGTTTCGAGCCAGGCATGAAGCAGAAACCAGCCGACGCCACCGTGGAAAACGAAGGCAAGAACGGCCTGAAGAACGACACCTACACGCTGGCCATGGCCCGCACCTCGGCGCCGCACTCGGCATCGGCCCAGTTCTTCATCAACGTGAAGAACAACTCCTTCCTGGACTACCCAGGCCAGGACGGCTGGGGTTACGCCGTGTTCGGTAAAGTCATCGAAGGCACCGAAGTCGTCGACGCGATGAAAAAAGTCAAGACCACCCGCAGCGGCATGTTCGCCGACGTGCCGGCCGAAGACATCATCATCGAGAAGATCGAACTGGCTGCTTAATTAATGAGCGATGCCAACATGCGCGCGGACCAGGTCTGCGCGCTGTTTATCTCCGATCTGCATTTGCAGCCCGCGCATCCCGCGACCAGCGTAGCGTTTTTCGACTTCCTGGAGCGGCATGCGCGGCGCGCGCAACAGTTGTACCTGCTTGGCGACCTGTTTGAATACTGGGCCGGCGACGACGACATCAGCGATCCCTATCACCAGCAAATCATTGCCGCGCTGCGCAGCGTGAGCGATGCGGGCGTGGCCGTCTACTGGATCGCCGGCAACCGCGATTTCCTGGTCGGCGCGCAGTTCGCCGCCGCCGCGGGCCTGACCCTGCTGCCGGAAACCTGGGCGACCGAGATCGGCGGCCAGCGCCTGGTGGTGCTGCACGGCGACGCCCAGTGCACCGAGGACGTCAAGTACATGGAATTCCGCGCCATGGTGCGGCAGCCCGCGTGGCAGCAGCAGTTCGTGGCGATGCCGCTGGCGCAGCGCAAGGCCATCATCGCCGGCATGCGCGAAAACAGCCGCAAGGACCAGGGCAACAAATCCTACGAGATCATGGATGTGACGCCGCAGGCGATCCACGACGTCTTTGCCGCCACCGGCGCCGACGTCATGATCCACGGCCACACCCACCGCCCCGCCCTGCACAACGTCGACGGCAAGCGCCGCTACGTGCTGCCGGACTGGGAGCCGGACGCCCAGCCGCCGCGCGGCGGCTGGATCGCCATCGACCGCCATGGCGCCATCACGCGCCACGCGCTGGACGGCGCCGTCATTCCAGTGTAATCGCCACCCCGTCGGCCGGCGGCGCGGCGTCGATCGGCGTCACGCAATAGGCCGAGATCGACGGCAGTTCGCGCATGCGCCGCACCAGCTCCGGCCACGGCTGCGCCCACACCTGCGGATACAGCTGCTCGCCCGGCGTCACCACCGGGAAGGCCAGGTTCTCCGCGCCCGGCGTGAATTCGCAATGCACGCTGGCCTTGTTGCCGCGCGCGTCGCAGCGATACCAGCCGCCCTCCTCCAGCCACACCGCCACCAGGCCATGCGTGCAGAACGGCGAGCCGGCGTCGCGCAGCGTCAAACGCTGATAGCAGAAGCCGGACGGAATGCCGTTGGCGCGCAGCAGCGCCACCAGCAGATGGCTTTTCGCGGTGCACAGGCCGGTGCCCAGCGCCAGCGCCTCGGAGGCGTTGCAGCTGATCTCGTCGCGCTTGTAGTCGATGCTGTGCTCGATCTGGTCGCGTACCCAGTCGAAGCAGCGCTGCGCCGTGGCGCGCGGCGTGCCGGCCTGCAGCGAACGGGCCAGCGCCTCCACTTCGGGATGATGGAAATCGACGACGTCGCTGGCGGCGACGAATGCGGGCAACATGGCGTTCATGGGTCTCCTCTTTATCAAACGAACAAGATTTTCCCACAGATCTGGCGGCGGCGCAGCGGATGGCCCTATAATCGATTCATGACGATACGTACCTGTTTCTTTCGCGGCAGTCTGCTGGCCGCCACCGCGCTGCTGAGCGGCAGCGGCTGGTGCGCTCCCCAGACGCTGACCGTGGCCTGGCGCGACAAGCCGCCCTACCATTACATCGAGCAGGGCCAGCCCAAGGGTTTCCTGCTGGAGCGCGTGAAGAACATTTTCAATCTCGCCGGCATCCCCGTGCAGTTCGTCAACGAACCGCAGAAACGGATCTGGGCCAACTTCACGCACGGCGCCACCAATTACTGCTCGATCAGCTGGTACCGGCTGCCCGAGCGCGAGGCGGTGGCGCAGTTCACCTCGCCCATCCATGAAGACTTGCCGCACACCGTGCTGATTTCGCAGGATTTCGTGCAGCGGGTCACCGCGCACCAGACGCTGAACTCCTTGCTGGACGACTCCAGCCTGACGCTGGGCGTGGTCGAAGGCGTGTCCTACGGGCCGGTGCTGGACCAGATGATCAAGGCCGGCAAAATCCACGTCATGAGCCGCACGGTGGAGACCACGCTGATGATGCGCATGCTCTCGGTGGGCCGCGCCTCGTTCATGTTCGTGGATCGTGAAGACTTGAACTATTTCCGTCCGAAGGAAAAGCTATTGCAGACAACGGTGCAGTATGATTTTCCCGACATGCCGCCGGGGATGAAGCGCCACATCGCTTGCAGCAAGGACGTGGCGCCGGAGACCATGGCCAAGCTCAACCAGGCCATCGCCGCGACCGGGGGCGCCAACAACCCCGGCCACAGCGTCAAACCGAAGTAGTCAAACCGAAATAATCAGCGCTTGACGGCGCTCATCGCCGCGTTCAGCCGGCGTATCAATTCCTGATTGATGTCGCGCGTGTGGCGGGTCCAGCGCTCCATCGTGCGTTGCAGCTCGGCGTGCAGCTGGCTGGCGCGCGCGGCGTCGCCGGCGCCGGCCGCCCAGATCGCGAACTCGGCCTGCACGGCGAAGCTGTTGTAGCGGCCCAGCGCAAACTCGAACTCCGCCTTCGCCTCGTCCTGGCGGCCGGCCGCGGCCAGCGACTGCGCCAGCAGCAGCGAGACATGCTCGCCGCGAAAATTGGCGTCGGCGGCGCGGATGGTTTGCAGATGCGTCACGGCGGCGGCGGCGCGGCCGCAGGCCAGGGTGGCGCGCGCGGCGCCGTAACGGATCTCCAGGTCGCCCGAGAACGGCCCCTGCAGGCAGGCTTCGTAGGTCGCGGCCGCCTCGTCGGCGGCGCCGGCCTCCAGCTGCGCGCTGGCCAGGCGCATCTGGTTCTGCGCGGTGGGGGTGTAGGCGTAGGCGTCGCGCGCTTCGCGCAGGTCGCGGCCCGGATCGAGCGAGCGGGCCGCCGCCGTCACCACCTTGCGGGCGCCGTGGTTCAGTTTTGAATCCGGCAGATAGATCGCGATGAAGTACACGATGCTGCCCAGTCCGGGAAACATAAACAGGATCATCAGCCAGTACATCTGCTGCCCGCTGCGGATCACGTGCACGGCGAAGAACAGCGCCACCAGCACGTGCAGTCCAATTCCAAATATCGTCATGAAGCTCGCTCCAACTTTTCGTCAATGTCGCGAATTGTAGAAGCTCTTGCCCTGCACTACAAGGAAACTTGCAAATCCATCAAGCCACGCTGGCCTCGGGCTGGAGCATCCAGGCGGCCACATAACGTGCCAGGCGGCCGATGAATACGCCGTTGAACAGGCCGAACAACACGGTGACGACAGCCGCAAACACCAGGTTCTGTTGCAGCTCGGGATGCATGGCCGTCAGCACCGCCACCACGTACTTGGTGACGAAGATGGCGATCATCAGCATCAGCGGCGCCCAGCTGCCGCGCTGCTGCACGGTGCCGGCGGCGCGGTTGACCGCGATGACGGCGCCGCTGCCGAGCTTCCACGTGAGCGCCGCGCCGGCCACCACGCCCAGCGCCCAGACGCCCCAGACACCGCCGCCCAGCGCGCCATGCTCGTTCATGCTGGACAAGGACAGCCACAGCATCACCGCCGGGATGATGAACAGTTTGCGGAAGCCGATCTCGCGGTCGCGGCTGGCCAGCATGCCGCGATACAGCAGGAAGGCCAGCAAGGCCCAAACGTAGGTAGGAGTGTGGCTGACAATTTGCTGAATCATGATCTGCTCCGCATGGCTGGTTAAGGTGAGGCCACTATGCCTGCCGGCCCGGCGGCGCGGATCGCGATGCGACGAAATGCGGCAAAACGGCGCGAAATGCAAGCGTGCGGCGCAAAGCGCAGGCCTCCGGCGCACGAAGCGTTGCACCGTAATGCTTCGTTACAAATAATCAGTGGCGAGGCAAGCGGACTCGGCATAAATTACTACACAGCAATGTCTGAGCCCCTTCTTCGTGGAGATTCCAGTCATGACCCCAACACCGACCGCGGCCGCCGCCGCCCGCTTCCTGGCGCAAGCCTCGATGGGAGCCAACCGCGCCGAGATCGCCAGAGTGCAGACGCTGGGCTACGCCGGCTGGGTAGACGCCCAACTGGCCGCGCCGCGCTCCGGCACCCGCTGGGATTGGCTGATGGCCAAGGGCTACAACGACATCGCCAACCGCAATTCGGAAAACGGTTTCGACGCCTGCGCCTGGCGCAAGCTGATCACGGCGCCGGATACGCTGCGCCAGCGCGTCACGCTGGCCTTGTCGGAAATCTGCGTGGTGGCGATCGACGGCCTGGTGGGCGCCGGCTGGCGCTCCTTCTCGGCGGCGGCCTACCTGGACCTGCTGGAAGACCACGCTTTCGGCAACTACCGCGCCCTGCTGGGCGCGATCTCGACCAGCGCGCCGATGGGGCAGTACCTGACCTTCCGCGGCAACGCCAAGCAAAATCCCACCACCGGCGCCCTGCCCGACGAAAACTACGCGCGCGAGCTGATGCAGCTGTTCAGTATCGGCCTGGTGCAACTGAACGCCGACGGCACGCCGCAGCTGGGCAACGGCGCGCCCAAGGAAACCTACGGCCAGGCCGACATCACCGGCCTGGCCCGCGTGTTCACCGGCTGGGACTTCGACATGGCCGGCCAGACCAACGCCGTACCCGACTTCCTGCGGCGGCCGATGGCGCAGGTGGCCAAGCGGCATGAGACCGGCGCTTCCAGCTTCCTCGGCGGCACGGTGGCGGCCGGCCTGTCCGGCGCCGACGCGCTGAAGGCGGCGCTGGACATCATCTACGCCCATGCCAACGTGGCGCCCTTCATCAGCCGCCAGTTGATCCAGAAACTGGTGACCAGCAATCCCTCGCCGGCCTACGTGGCGCGCGTGGCCGCCGTGTTCGACAACGACGGCCGTGGCGTCAAGGGCAATCTGGCGGCGGTGGTCAAGGCGCTGCTGCTCGATCCGGAGGCACGGGCCGACAGCTACATCGGCCCCGGCTATGGCAAGCTGCGCGAACCGATGCTGCGCTTCATCGGCTGGGCGCGCGCCTACAACGCCGCCTCCGCCTCGGACGCCTGGGCCATCGGCAACACCAGCGACGCGTCCAGTCGCCTGGGCCAGAGTCCGCTGCGTTCGCCGTCGGTGTTCAACTTCTATCGACCCGGCTATGTGCCGCCCAACAGCGCGGTATCCAAGGCCGGGCTGGTGGCGCCGGAGTTCCAACTGGCCAATGAGACCTCGGTGGTCGGCTACGTCAACTATATGCAGCGCGCGGTCAAGGGCGTCGGCGACGTGCTGCCGGACTACAGCAGCCTGTTGCCGCTGGCGGCCAACGGCCAGCAGTTGGTCGACGAAATCAACCTGGTGCTGGCGGCAGGCCAGCTGGGCAGCGCCAGCGTCGGCCTGATACGCGGCGCGATCGACACCATGTCCGCCAAGACCGAGGCCGCGCTGCACAACCGCATCTACGCCGCGCTGACCTTGGTCATGGCCGCGCCGGAATACCTCGTCCAACTCTAGGGAGCCGCCATGACCACCAACTCTTCCCGCCGCGCCTTCCTGCAGCGCGCCTCGATGCTGGCCATGAGCGGCGTGGCCGCGCCGCTGGCCGTCAACCTGGCGGCGATGGCCGAAGCCTCGGCCGCCAACGCCAGCGACTACAAGGCCATCGTCTGCGTGTTCCTGTACGGCGGCAACGACTACGCCAACACCCTGGTGCCGTACGACGCCGCCAGCTACAACGCCTACTACGCGCTGCGCTCCACGCTGGCCTACCAGCACAGCGCGCTGTCGGGCACGCTGCTCAACTCGGGCGCGCCGCCGGTCGACGTCAACGGCGTCGCCCACCAGTACGCGCTGGCGCCGGAACTGGCGCCGCTGCTGCCGATCTTCGACGCCGGCAAGATGGGCGTGCTGCTCAACGTCGGCACGCTGGTGCGGCCGACCAGCAAGCAGCAGTATCTCGCCAAGTCGGTACCGCTGCCGCCCAAGCTGTTCTCGCACAACGACCAGCAATCGGAATGGCAATCGTCGATGCCGGAAGGCGCGACTTCGGGCTGGGGCGGACGCCTCGGCGACCTGTTCGAGGCCGGCAATGGCAACGCCACCTTCACCTGCGTCAACGTCTCCGGCAATGCGGTATTCCTGTCGGGGAAAGAGGCGGTGCAATACCAGGTGTCGACCAAGGGCTCGGTGCCGTTCAACGCCTTGCAGAGTCCGATGTTCGGCTCGGCCAGTTGCAGCAGCGCCTTGCGCGCGCTGATCACGCAGCCCTACGCGCATGTGATGCGGTCCGACTATGCGAGCGTGACGCAGCGCGCGATCTCCGCCAACGACGTGCTGACCTCGGCACTGGCCGGCGCGCCGGCGATCAACACGCCCTTCCCCGTCAATAACAACCTGGGCGACCAGCTGAAGATGGTGGCGCGCATGATCTCCAGCGCTTCGGCGCTGGGCGCCAAGCGGCAGGTATTCTTCGTGTCGATGGGTGGTTTCGATACGCACGACGGCCTGGTCAAAGTGCATCCGGGCTTGCTGAAGAGCGTGGCCGATGCGCTGGCGGCCTTCTACCAGAGCACGGTGGAGCTGGGCGTGGCCAATCAGGTGACGGCTTTCACGGCGTCCGACTTCGGCCGCACGCTGAGCGGCAACAACGACGGCTCGGATCACGGCTGGGGCAGCATGCACTTCATGCTGGGCGGCGCCGTCAAAGGCGGCCGCTACTACGGCAAGGCGCCGGTGGTGGCCAGCAACGGCCCGGACGATGTCGGCCAGGGCCGCCTGCTGCCGACCACCTCGATCGAACAGTATGCGGCCACCTTGGGCAGCTGGCTGGGGGTGTCGAACAGCGAGCTGCTGGCCATGCTGCCCAACCTGGCCAACTACAACGCCAGCGCGCGCAACCTGGGCTTTGTCTGAATCTTATGGCGCCGGTTGCAGGTTGGCGACCAGCGCGCCAGGCTTGGTGCTGATTCCGGTCAGCACGAACTGCACGCCGGCATAGCGCAGGTCTTCCGGACGGAAGGTGTGTACCGGTACATCCTTGAGCGCGCTCTCGCCCAGCAGATTGGCGACGCCGGCGATCTGGTTCTGCTTGCCCTCGTCCATGCCGTCCACCACGAAGCGGTCCACATGCGCATCGCTGATGTAGATCGTGTTGCGCACGTTATCCACCTTCAAGCGCCCCGACACCGCCATGCTGCCGTGCCACGACTGGCGCGCCAGCAGCGGCGACACGTTCACGTCCAGGGTCAGCGCCACGCGGTCGCTCTCGGCCAGGATGGCCAGCTGCGGATGGCTCAGCTCGACCTCGAACACGCCCAGCACGCGGTGGCGCACCGGGAATTTGCGGTCCAGGTTTTGCTGCATGCGCGCCTGCGGCAGTTCCACCTGGCGCGGGCCGATCAGCGTCGAGCAGGCGGCCAGCACAGTGGCCACCACAGCCGCCAGCATGAGCGGCGCGGCAATTCGGACGTAACGTTTAAGATCAATCATGTCTTCTTTCTGAAATAGCGGATCGCCCACATTATGACCCACACGCGAATTGGCTGCGCTGGCTGGAGTATCGATCGTGCGTCGTCGCCGCAGTTTGCCTCCGATGGCAGCCACCTGCAACGCTACGCCAGGGTCTTGAATGCGGTGGAGATCAATTCCTCGTTCTACCGGCCGCACCAGGCCTCCACCTACGCGCGCTGGGCCGCCGACGTGCCGGACGACTTCCGCTTCTCGGTCAAGCTGCCGCGCAGCATTACCCACGACCACCGGCTCAAGGATGTGAACGAGCTGCTGGCGCGCTTTGCCGGCGAAGCGGGCGCCCTCGGCGCCAAGCTGGGCTGCGTGCTGGTGCAACTGCCGCCCAGCCTGGCGCTGGATGCGGCGCTGGCCGACGCGCTGTTCGACCGCCTCGCCGCGCAGCTCCACTGCGGCATCGCCTGCGAAGCCCGCCACCCCAGCTGGTTTGCCGACGCCGCCACCACCGTGCTGAGCGCCCACCGCGTCACCAGGGTGATCGCAGATCCGCCCGCCGGCCAGCCCGGCCCCCACGTGCCGACCAGCGACACCGTCTATGCCCGGCTGCACGGCAGCCCGCGCATGTACTACTCGTCGTACACGGACGAGTATCTGGACAGCGTCGCGGCCCATCTGGCCGACAGGGATGGCTGGGTCATCTTCGACAACACCGCCAGTGGCGCCGCCCTGCCCAACGCGCTGGCGCTGATGAAAAAAACGACATGAGCCGACGAAGCGCTTGCTTTTTTCAATCCTAGTGTTATAGTTCGCTACAACACCACTCCATCAACACACATAAAGAGGACCACATGTATGTCCACGATAGGCTGGAATGACAATGCGCCGATTTATCGGCAGCTCAAGGAAAAGGTCATCGGCATGATGCTAGACGGCCTGCTCAAGCCCGGCGACGCCCTGCCTTCGGTAAGGCAGGTGGCCGCCGACTATCAACTCAATCCGATCACCGTATCGCGCGCCTACCAGGAACTGGTGGACGAAACGCTCGTAGAAAAAAGAAGGGGAGTAGGTATGTACGTCACCGATGGCGCCCGCGACAAACTGCTGGCCACTGAACGCGAGCGCTTCCTGCGCGAAGAATGGCCGCTGATGCTGGAACGTATCCGCCGTCTCGGCCTGGAACTGGACACCCTGCTCAAGCCGATCGCCACCGGAGGTGCGTCATGAGCGCCATCATCACGGCAGCCAATCTCAGCAAGAAGTACGGCAAGCAAGCCGCGCTGAACGGCACCAGCTTCACGGTCGAGGCAGGCCGCATCGTCGGCCTGATCGGCCCCAACGGTTCCGGCAAGACCACCACCCTCAAAGCCATCCTGGGCCTGACCCAGTTTGAAGGCGAGCTGTCGGTGCTGGGCATGGACCCGCGCAGCCAGCGCGAGGCGCTGATGAACGACGTCTGCTTCATCGCCGACGTCGCCATCCTGCCGAAGTGGCTGAAGGTCAAGGATGCGATCGCCTTCGTCGAAGGCGTGCACCCGCGCTTCGACCGCAGCAAGGCCGAGAAATACCTGGCCAACACCAAGCTGACGCCGGACATGAAGGTCAAGGCCATGTCCAAGGGCATGGTGGTGCAGCTGCACCTGGCGCTGGTGATGGCGATCGACGCCAAGCTGCTGGTGCTGGATGAACCGACGCTGGGCCTGGATATCCTGTACCGCAAGCAGTTCTACCAAAACCTGCTGGAAGACTACTTCGACGAGAACAAGACCATCCTGATCACCACCCACCAGATCGAGGAAGTCGAGCACATCCTGACCGACCTGATGTTCATCCAGGATGGCCAGATCTCGCTGGCGGCGTCGATGGACGAGGTGGGCGAGCGCTTCACCGAAGTGATGGTCGAGCCGCAATTCGTGGCGGCCGCCAACGCGCTGCAACCGATGAGCCAGCGCACCGTGTTCGGCAAGCCCATCATGCTGTTCGATGGCGTGCCGCGGCTGCAACTGTCGACCTTCGGGGAATTGCGCACGCCCAGCGTTGCCGACCTGTTTGTCGCGTCGATGAAAGGAACCTACGCATGAAAACGATGAAATGGCTGATCAAGCGCGAACTGTGGGAGCACAAGGGCATGCTGTTCTGGGCCCCGCTCGTCATCGCCGGACTGATCGCGGCACTGGCGCTGGCTGGCATCTTCCTGGGACACAACGCCAACTTCAGCGACGATGGCCAGACCATGTCGATCGGCACCGTCACCGTCGAAGGCGCGATGCGCGCGCGCATCGTCGAAACGGCGTCGCAGGCCTACATGCTGTCGGCGCTGCCGATCATGATGGTGCTGAGCTTCCTGGTGTTCTTCTACTGCCTGGGCGCGCTGAACGACGAGCGCCGCGACCGCAGCCTGCTGTTCTGGAAATCGCTGCCGGTGTCGGACTTCACCACCGTCATGTCCAAGGTCGCGCTGGCCCTGGTGGTGGCGCCGCTGATCACGGTGGCGATCGGCACCGTGCTGTCGCTGGTGATCCTGCTGGCCGGCTGCCTGGCCATGCTGGTGCACGGCACCAACCTGTTCGGCGCGCTGTTGATGGCGCCGGACCTCTACCTGACGCCGCTGCGCCTGGTGGGCCTGCTGCCGGTCTACATCCTGTGGGCCTTGCCGACGGTGGGCTGGCTGCTGATGGTGTCCAGCATGGCGCGCTCCAAGGTGTTCCTGTGGGCCGTGGGCACGCCGCTGGTGGTGTCGCTGCTGCTGATGTGGACCGAGAAGGCGCTGCACTTCGGCTTCAACGCCGGCTGGTTCGTCACCCGCGTGGTCGACCGCATCCTGCTGGGTGTGATTCCAGGTTCGTGGATCATCTTCGAAGCCGACAGCGTGACGCTGCACCATGAAGCCAACAAGCTGGCGCTGCCGGACACCATCTTCAACGCCTCGTGGGGTACGCTGGGTGGCGTCAGTGTATGGATCGGTGTCGCGGCCGGCGTGGCGATGATCGCCGCCGCCGTCTGGATGCGCCGCCGCCGGGAAGAAGGCTAAGCATGGCGGGCAAGCACTGCTTGACCGCCATGCTGCTGGCGGCTGCCGTGACGGCGCTGCCGGCCACGGCGGCCGAAACCGAAGCCGGGTCGGACCAGATGGTCGTCATCAACGGCACCCGCAGTCCGGAAATGCAGCCTTACCGCTACATGCTGTCCGGCCTGGACGCCTTCGACAGCCAGCACGCGCTGGCGCCGAATGCGCAGCAACTGCGCTTCCGCCTGCACGCTAAAAGGAAAGCGCCCGCGGACGCGATGGACAATGTGGTGGTGCGCCTGTCCGGCAACGAGACCGACATCACCGTGCCGCTGGCGGCGGACCACAGTTTCACCCTGCCGCGCAACCGGGCGGCGGAAGCCGACAACGCCGATGTGGTGCTGAACCAGAAGAAGAGCTACTACGGCTGGATGCCGGACGTGCGCAGCGCCGGCGTGCCGGCGGACATGCGGCGCCTGGGCGATATCCAGCTGGAGTGCCGGGTGCTGATGGCGATCGCGAAGAACTACATCCCCTTCCTGATACGCGCGACGATCAACACCATCACGCTGACGACGGACTGGTGCTCGTTCAAGGACTTCAACATGAACGTGCGCAGCGACCGCGCCATCGCCGGCGCCACGCTGGTCGACGGCGCCCGCAGGCTGGAGCTCAAGGTCGACGAGGATGGAAAGATGTACTCGGTGCCGCTGGGCGACAAGAGCTACTCCAACGACGCCCTGATCGAGTTCAAGTTCGAATAAGCACCGTTATTCGAACTGCTGGCGGAATTCGGCAAACTGCGCGCTCAGGTCTTCGACCTGCTGGCGCAGTTGCTGGACTTCCTGCTCCAGCGCGGCGACGCGGCCGCCCTGCCCGGCCACGCTGACCGAACCGCCCAGGCTGGCGGCGGTTTCTTCCCGCGCCAACGCATCTTCGCCACCAAGCAGTTGGCCATAGCGCGGCTCCTTGGTGCCGGGTGCCAGCGCCAGCTTCGACACCAGTGGCGGATATTTGTCGATCAGGAATTGCAGCGCCTGCTCGACGTCGCCCACCGTCTTGAAATCGTGCAGGCGGCCGCTGCGAGTACGGATTTCGCCGGCGGTCTGCAAGCCGCGCAGCATCAGGATGCTCAGCACGGCCAGCTTGTCCTGCTCCAGCGACCACTTGATGCGCATGCGGTGCTCGTACTTGGTCACGCGCGCGCCCGCCTGCGTGATGCCGTTGACGTACTTGCGCTGCATCAGCCGTTGCAGCACCTCGGCCACCGTCTCTTCCGACAACGCCATCACCGGATCGCGGCTCGACAACTGGTTGCAGCCGTTGACCAGCGCGTTCAGCGACAGCGGATAATTATCCGGCGTCAGCGCTTCCTTCTCGGCCAGCACGGCCAGCACGCGGATTTCAAACGGGTCCAGCACTTCAGCGCCATCGGGCGACGATTCCATAAGCAGCTTCCTTATTCAACGAGCTTGTTGAGTTGGTCTGAATTCAATTTATCACATTCGGGCACGCCCTGACAGTGCAAGCCCGCCGCCTTCATGGTGGCGAGAATGCGCTCGATCTGTTCTTCCTGTTTCACCGCGTGGTTGATCAGGCCGTGCAAGGCCTTCGACAGCGGATCGTCGCCGTTCGGCGTGACGCCGTAGGCGCTGAACAGGTTGGCGGTGGCGCTGGTCGCCGAGGCCGGCTCCTTCTGCACGATGTGCGCCGGATTGCCGACCGCCGTGGCGCCCGCAGGCAAGGGCTTGAGCAGCACGGCGTTGGAGCCGACCTTGGCATACTCGCCCACCGTGAAGCCGCCCAGCACCTTGGCGCCGGCGCCGACGATGACGCCGCGCGCCAGGGTCGGATGGCGCTTGGCGCCGGTGTGCAGCGAGGTGCCGCCCAAGGTCACGCCCTGGTAGATGGTGCAGTCGTCGCCCACTTCGGCGGTCTCGCCGATCACCACGCCGAAGCCATGGTCGATGAACACGCGGCGGCCGATGGTGGCGGCCGGATGGATCTCGATGCCGGTGACGATGCGCGCCAGGTAGGAAATGAAACGGCCCAGCCATTTCATCTTTTGCGTCCAGCACCAGTGCGCCCAGCGGTGCATGACGATGGCTTGCAAGCCGGGGTAGCAGGTCAGCACCTCCCAGGCGTTGCGGGCCGCAGGATCGCGTTCGATGATGCTGTTAATGTCTTGGCGCAGGCGATGGAACATGGATGGTCAGGATTGCAACGGAAACGCTCATGGTAGCGTATTCGGTCGTGGGTTGCTGGGGAGAGGATTTTCGGCAGAGCAGCCGATCTATGGATCCCCGCTTTCGCGGGGACGACGGGCCGTCATTCCCGCGCAGGCGGGAATCCATACTGAGCCGGCTTAACCGGAAGGCTTATCAGCCTTCCTTGGCGATACGCTGGCGGCGGGCTTCGTACAGACAGACGCCGGATGCGACGGAAACGTTCAGGCTCTCAACCGAACCGAACATTGGAATGCTGACCAGCATGTCGCAGGTCTCGCGGGTCAGGCGGCGCATGCCCTCGCCTTCCGAACCCATGACCAGCGCGGTCGGACCGGTGAAGTCGGCTTCGTACAAGCCTTTTTCGCCGTCGTCGGAGGTGCCGATCAGCCAGATGTCGCGGTCCTTCAAGTCGCGCAGGGTGCGCGCCAGGTTGGTGACGGTGATGTAAGGCACGGTCTCGGCCGCGCCGGACGCAACCTTGGCGGCGGTGGCGTTCAAGCCCACTGCGCGGTCCTTCGGCACGATCACCGCGTGTGCGCCGACGCCGTCGGCCACGCGCAGGCAGGCGCCCAGGTTGTGCGGATCGGTGATGCCGTCCAACACCAGCAGTAGCGGCGGGCCTTCGATGGCGTCCAGCAGTTCGTCCAGGTTGCGCGCCAGCGCCAGCTGCGACGCGAAGGCGATCACGCCCTGGTGGCGGCGGGTGCCGACGATCTTGTCCAGACGGGCCGAATCAACCGGCATCACGCGCACGCCGGCCGCCTTGGCGTTGGCGACCAGGTCCTTCATGCGGCGGTCGTCGCGCCCGATGTCCACAAAAATCTCTTCCACGGAGCTCGCCTCATGACGCAAACGCGAGGTCACGGCGTGGAAACCAAAAATCATTTTATTCTTACTCATTTATCGCTTCTTTTTACTTTTTGAGACAGTCTTCGCTGCTCGGGGTGCTACCGGAGCAGCCGCCCCGGCATTAGTCTTGCGGCCACCGCGCGCCTTGGCGGCGGGCTTGGCGGCAGTTTTCGCCGCGGCCGGTTTGGCGGCGGCGGGCTTGCCGGCGCCGGTCCTGTCGGACTGGCCCTTGGCGACAGCCTTCTGCGGCTGTGCTTTCGGCACGGACGGGCCAGGCTTGATGTTGGTCTTGCGGTCCTTCGACTGCGCATCGGATTTGTCGGCGCGCGGCGGCGGCGCATCGGCCCCTGCCAGGCGCAGATCGATCTTGCGCGATTCCAGGTCCACGCGCACCACTTGCACGCTGACGCGGTCGGTCAGCTGGAACTTCTTGCCGGTGCGTTCGCCGCGCAGTTCGTGGCGGGCGTCGTCGTACTGGAAGTAATCGGCGCCGAGGTCGGTGATGTGCACCAGGCCTTCAACGAACAGCTGGTCCAGCTGCACGAAGATGCCGAAGGTGGTCACGCCGGTGATGATGCTGGTGAACTCCTCGCCCAGCTTGTCCTGCATGAAGTAGCACTTCAGCCAGGCTTCGACATCGCGCGACGCTTCGTCGGCGCGGCGTTCGTTGGCCGAGCAGTGCACGCCCAGCGCGTCCCACACGGTCAGGTCGCCGGATTTTTTCTCTTTGCCTTCGGCCTTGTCCTTGGCCTGCTGCTTGCGGGTGGCGTTCGAGACGTTGGTGTTCAGCACGCTGGTGCTGGCCACTTTCGGCTCGTACTTCTTACCCAGCAGGATGGCCTTGATGGCGCGGTGCGTCAGCAAGTCCGGATAGCGGCGGATCGGGCTGGTGAAGTGGGCATACGCCTCATACGCCAGGCCGAAGTGGCCGATGTTGTCGGGCGAGTAGACCGCCTGCTGCATCGAACGCAGCAGCATGGTTTGCAGCAGCGACGCGTCCGGACGCTCCTTGACCTGCTTCATCAGCACGGCGTAGTCGCCGGCGGCCGGCTTGTCGCCGCCGTTCAGCGTCAGGCCGACCTGCTTGAGGAAGGTGCGTACCTGCTTGAGCTTTTCAGCGGTCGGGCTGGCGTGGATGCGGTAGGTGCCGGGATGCTTGTGGCGGATCAGCAGGTCGGCCGCGCAGACGTTGGCGGTCAACATGCATTCTTCGATCAGCTTGTGGGCGTCGTTGCGGGTGCGCGGGATGATCTTCTCGATCTTGCCGGACGGGTTGCAAACGATGTAGGTCTCGGTGGTCTCGAAATCGATCGCGCCGCGTTCGGTGCGCGCCTTCAGCAAGGCGTGGTATACCTCGTACAGGTTCAACAGGTGCGGCACGATGCCAGGACGGCGCGCGGCTTCCGGTCCCTTGGTGTTGCCGAGGATGTCGGCCACTTCGGTGTAGGTCAGGCGCGCGGCCGAGTGGATCACGGCCGGATAGAACTGGTAAGCCTTGATCTCGCCCTTGGCGGTGACGACGGCGTCGCACACCAGCGTCAGGCGGTCGACCGCGGGGTTCAGCGAGCACAGGCCGTTGGACAATTTTTCCGGCAGCATGGGAATCACGCGGCGCGGGAAGTAGACCGAGGTGCTGCGCTCCAGCGCGTCGGCGTCGAGCGCATCGTTCGGCTTGACGTAGTGGCTGACGTCGGCAATCGCGACGATCAGACGGTAAGCGTTGGCGCGGCCGATCTTGACCGGTTCGCAATAGACCGCATCGTCGAAGTCGCGCGCGTCTTCACCGTCGATGGTGACCATCGGGATGTCGCGCAGGTCGACGCGGTCGGCCAGGTCGGCGTCACGCACGTAGTCCGGCAGTTTGTTGGCTTGCTTGAGCGCGGCGTCCGAGAACACATGCGGCACGCCGAACTTGCGCACGGCGATTTCGATTTCCATGCCGGGGTCGTCCAGCGAGCCCAGGATTTCAACGATCTTGCCGACCGGCTGCTTGAAGCGCATCGGCTGTTCGGTCAGCTCAACGCTGACGATCTGGCCCGACTTGGCCTTGCCGATCGAACCTTCGACCAGGATGTCCTGGGCGATGCGCTGGTCTTCCGGCGCCACGATCCAGGCGCCGTTTTCGTTCAGCAGGCGGCCGATGATGTGGGTATTCGCACGAGTGACCACCTCGACGATGGTGCCTTCCGGACGGCCTCGGCGATCGACGCCGATGACCTTGGCCAGCACGCGGTCGCCATGCAGGACTTTCTGCATTTCTTTTTCAGGCAGGAACAGGTCTTCGCCCGGCTCATCCGGGATCACGAAGCCGAAGCCGTCTTTATGGCTGGCGACACGGCCGGCGATGAAGCCGGTTTCGGTGGCCAGCGAGAAGTGGCCGCTGTCGTCGGAGACGATCTGGCCGTCGCGCTGCATGGCGTTCAAGCGGCGTGACAACACGGCCTGGGCGTCGGTCGCGACCTTCAGCGACTTCGACAGTGCGCGCAGATCGAGCGGCGCCTTGGCGCTGCGGAAGATGCCGAGAATTTCCTCCCGGCTGGGAATGGTATGGGTAGATTGGTTCAAAAGTATTTCTGTAGTTATTATTGACAGTGTTCAGAGGAAATCCGGCCTGGCAAAATCGTCAGGTGCATATATATGACACGACGACAGGCGTAGTGTACTTGGAAACGCCCTGATTGACTAATTTGCGACCGGTCTTGCGAATTCAAGCGGATTTTTTATGTTGGGGCATTTGACATCCCGCAAAATTCCTCTATAATCTTGGTCTCTCGCAGCGACAATGTTGAAAAACAGCGGCAAAGTGAGAAACTGCTAGACAGGGTTGATGTGCAGTAAGGAGCGAAAGCTCATCTGGCGCAAAACTCTCCCCGTCGTTATAATAGCAGAGTTGTTGAGAAGCATCAGTGCCCACGTGGCGGAATTGGTAGACGCGCATGGTTCAGGTCCATGTGCCGCAAGGTGTGGGGGTTCGAGTCCCTCCGTGGGCACCACAAAATTCCGCAAAAAAGCCGCAGCGCCCTTAAAAAGGTCTGCGGCTTTTTTCATTGCCTTTCGCGTTCAGAGTTTCGACAGGAAGCGGCCGATCAAGTTAAAGATCAGCTCTTCGTTCGCCCCACCCTTATCCAACGGCAAATCCCACAGCGAGGCGGTGGCAATGGTCATGCGCAAATCCGGCACCAACATGGCCAACTGCCCGCCAAAACCGTAGGCCGTGATCACCTGATGGCCGCCCAGCATGCCGCGCCACCACAAATAGCCGTAACCGACATCGCTCATGTCGCCTATCGGGCCAATATGGACGTGATTGACAAAACTCTCGCTCAACCAAGCGGCAGGCACCACGGACTTACCCTGCCACATGCCGCCGTCGAGCGCCATCCAGGCCAGCTTCATCATGTCGCGCGCCCGCAGCTGCAAGCCGAAGGAGCCGAGCACCGTGCCGGTCGCATCGCGCTGCCAGGCAACTTGCCGAATGCCGAGCGGCGCAAACAGGTTGCGCGTGGCAACTGCCAGCGTGTCCTCGCCATACGCATCCGCGACGATGGGCGACACCAGATGCGAGACCGCGCTGTTGTAGTTCCAGTACGGTCCGTTCGGCCCCAGCGCCGCCACCGGCAGGCGCAGCGCCAGGCTGGTCAGGTCGGGCGCATGCAAGAGCTCCTGCATGTGGACATCCTCATCCCACTCCAGTCCACCGCGCATGCGCAGCACCTGGGCCAGTGTGATATTGCCCGCCACCGAGCCCGGAATCTTGGCCAGTTCCTTGGGCAGCAATTCAGCCAGCGTGGCCGTGGCGCCGCGTATTTTTCCGTCGCGGATGGCCTGCCCGGCCAGCAGGCTGCTGACGGTTTTGGTGGCCGAGCGGATGTGGCGCAAATCGGAGGATTTGCCGTCGGCGTAGTAGCGCTCGCCGATCAGGCTGCCGTTGCGCACCACCAGCAAGCTGCGCATGTCCGGGATCTGTGCACCTTCGGACAGCAGGCTTTGCATCGAGGCGGCCGCCACGCCCTCGCTCTCAGGCGTTACAGTGCGCCAGTCGTCGTCGGCAATCGCCGACAGGACCACGTTTTCCGGCCCTGCGCCATTGCCAGACTTGCCGCCGCCTCCGCAGGCGCTCAACAAGGGAACACCCAAGCCCAGCATCATCACATCGCGTCGCGTAACCATAGCTCCCCATCACCAAAAAAGTGGGACCGCCGCGTGTGTCGCATGCGGCGAGTCGATGGGGACGATGCTATGCCAGCGGCGCGGCGAACAGAGAGTGCCGGAAGTCATGCATGCCGGACTCGGCCGGAACTATTCCGGCGCCGTGCTCCACTCCAGCTTGAGATGCGCGCCGATCTCGCGCAGCAGCTCAAGCTCGTCGACCGGCTTGCTGAGGAAGGCGTTGGCGCCCACCTGGCGCGAGCGCTCTTCCTCTTCCGGGGTTGAGCTGGCGGAAATCATCAACACCGGCATGGTGCTGGTGCGAGCGTCGGCGCGCAGGCGGCGCGTGGTTTCGATGCCATCCATATCTGGCATCACCATGTCCAGCAATACCAGGTCCGGCGCGCCGGACTGCGCCTGCAGCAAGCCGTCGGCGCCGTTGTCGGCCTCCAGCATGCGGAAGTCCAGCGCGCCCAGCAAATCGCGTAGCAAGGCACGGTTGGTGGCGACGTCGTCGACCACCAGGATGGTCTTGCGCGGCCCCAGGTAGCCGGTGGCGTTGTGACCATCGCTGCTGACGACCGCCGGCGCCGCCACCACCGGCATCGCCACATCGAACCAGAAGCGGCTCCCCGTTCCCAGCATGCTTTCCACTTTCAGCTCGCCGCCCATCAGGCGCACCAACTGGCCGCTGATCGCCAGGCCCAGCCCGGTGCCGCCGGCGCGGCGCGACGCATCGCCCACTTGTTCGAACGGACGGAAGATGGCGTCGATGTGACCGGGCGCGATGCCGATGCCGTCATCGTGCACCTCGAAACGCAGCGCGGCGGCATCGGCCGCGGCGCCGGGCCTGGCAGGCAGCGGCAGCACGCGCAAGCGCACCGTGCCGCGATCAGTGAACTTGACGGCGTTGCCCAGCAAATTCAGCAGCACCTGGCGCAAGCGGGTTTCATCGACGCTGATCGCCTCCGGCAGGCCGGCCGCCAGCTCCAGCTCGAAGTGCAGATGCTTTTGTTCGGCGCGCACACGCATGATGTCGGCCACCACCGACAACAAATCGGCCAGCACCACCGGCTTGGGATGGAAGTCCATCTTGCCCGCCTCCACCCGTGACAGGTCGAGCACGTCGTTGATCAGCGCCAGCAGATGCTGGCCGCCCTGCTGGATCGTGCCGACACCGCTCTTCTGCGTCGGCGTCAACCCCTTGTCGCGCTTGAGGATCTGGGTGTAGCCGAGGATGGCGTTGAGTGGCGTGCGCAATTCGTGGCTCATCGCCGCCAGGAAGGCGCTCTTGGCGCGGTTGGCCACTTCGGCGCGCTCCATGGCGATGCGCAGTTCGGCATTGGCGCGCTGCAGTTCGGCATTGACCGCCTCCAGCTGGGCCGGACTGGGAATGCGCAGCGCCACCGGCACCAGCCGCACCAGCACGATGGCCGTCACCACCGAGGCGGCGGCGGTGATCGTCTTCAGTATCACCGACAGCCAGTAGTCCGGATGCCAGATCACCCAGATGTCGGCCACGTGGGTGCTGCCGCAGGCCAGGATGAAAATGCCAAAGGCGATGAACATCCAGTCGAACGGCAAGTCGCGACGCTTGCGGATAAAGTACAGCAGCGTGATTGGAATAGTCAGGTAGGCCAGCGCGATCAGCGCGTCGGAAATCACGCTCAGCCACAGTATCGACGGCGTCCAGAGAAAACAGTGACCGTGCGGCATGAAGCCCTGGCTGCCAAACCAGCTGCTCAACGTATCCATCGCCTACCTCCTTTACATCAGATGACGGGGCCAGCATTCAGGAGCTTACGAAAGTGTGAGCAAACAAGCAAGCAGCAAATCAGCCGTGTGGCCCTGTGCAATCTTTATCAAAAACCAGCATTTCACTCTTGACGGCGCTGCGCCGCTCCCCTATGATTCTGGCCTCTGTTGCAGCATATGTAGCAGAGAGCAGCAAAGCAGTAACAGTGCCCACGTGGCGGAATTGGTAGACGCGCATGGTTCAGGTCCATGTGCCGCAAGGTGTGGGGGTTCGAGTCCCTCCGTGGGCACCACAGAATTCCGCAAAAAAGCCTCCATCGAGCTGAAAAGCAGATGGAGGCTTTTTTCATTGCCGAGTTGTTTCACGATGCCCTTGACGGCAGCGCCGCCATGCGGCATGATGCTGCCTCTGTTGCAGAACACGCAGCAGATAGCAGTAACAGTGCCCACGTGGCGGAATTGGTAGACGCGCATGGTTCAGGTCCATGTGCCGCAAGGTGTGGGGGTTC
>NZ_JAQQPR010000038.1:0-55246 GCF_036688705.1 Duganella sp. S19_KUP01_CR8
CTGCTGTAGTTGTCGCTACAGCAGAGCTCGTGCACAAATGGGGGACCTGACCCCGGGTGGCTGTTATACTGACGCCCCCGCAATCCAGTCGTTGCGATGCGTACAGAATGGCAAAGAATGATAGAAATTATAACAAGTGAGCTGGATCAGCAACAGCAGCAGGACAGCCTGCAAGCCCACTTCCAGCCGAATTTTTCGGCCGACGAGATCGAGCAGGTCTACCAGCTGAAACGCGCGCAGCCGCTGCTGCAGGTATTCACGGCGCTGTTCCACGGCGGTTTTGACGGTGTGCTGGTGCGCCTGCTGGTGCTGCGCGAGCTGGCCTCGGACGCCGCCTCGTCCACCTTCTCGCGCGCCGACATCAACACCCGCCTGGCCTACCTGCTGCCCGAGTCGCTGGAAACGGTGCTGATGCGCCTGCGCACCAACCAGCTGCTGGCCTGGGACGCGCAACAAGCCGTCTACCGCGTCACGCCGATGGCGCGCAACGTGCTGTCGGCCATCGACGGCCTGCTGGCGCTGGGCAAGGACGAGGACAACGCCGACATGGGCTTCCTGCTGTCGCAGGTGGCCGGCGCCCAGGTGATGGGCGGCGTCACCGTCGACCAGCTGAATCACCTGCTGGGCCGCCTGGTCGACCTGACCGAAGAATTCTCCGACGCCATCGCCTCCGGTTCCGAGTTCCGCCTGCGCGCTTCGCAAGCCAAGTGGCACACCGCCTGCGACTGGGTGGAGAAGGGCTCCGAGATCCTGCGCGCCATCCTGTCCGACGAAAACGCCGACGGCGCCACGCACAAGGCGGCGCAGGCCATCGGCCGCGCGCAATCGGCGCTGCTCAATATGCAGGGCATGTTCTCGCGCGCGCTGAACCAGATCGAACGTCAGCGGGTGCACCTGGGCCAGTCCGGCCTGTCCACCACCGACATCAAGCGCTGGCTGCTGCTGCACGAAGACCTGGCCTCGCTGGCCGAAGGCGCGATCGACCAGCCGGTGGTTCCGCTGTTTATCACCCCGGCCGAGATGATCGACGTCGCCGAGACCGAACTGCTGCAGGATCGCGTCGCCAGCGCCGTCTCCGGCGGCCTGCCGGCCGGCACCGACGCCCCGACCACCATCAGCGACGGCCCGCAGATGCAGCGCGAGCTGGACGACTGGCTGGCGCGCTTGTCCGACTTCGCCGCGCTGGGCAACTTCCCCAGCATCGCCGACGAAGGCCCGAAATCGATCCCGGTGCAGGATTCGCTGTTGCCGGCGTCGTTCGCCGTGGCCTCCTACCGCGCCTCGCTGCTGCCGTTGTTGGGCGACGCCGACGAGGCCCGCCTGCAAGGCGCCACCGCCGAACTGGCGCGCCTGCCGGTGACCTTCACCCCGACCGACGAAATGATACAGCTGCCCGATTTGCACGTGGCGGCGATGTCCCTGGCCTCCCTCTCACTGTCTTTGAATACGGAAGGCGACAAGTCAGATGAATGACGATTCCCAAATCCTGATCGCGCGCCTGCTGACGCATCAAACCCTGCGCCGCGACGATAAACTGGTCAAGCGCGTGCTGTCGGACGAATTGTTCCGCGCCGAAGTCGACGCGCGTTTGCTGGCCACCGGCCTCAAACTGCTGGACAACGTCTACGCCGACCACGTGACGATCGCGCTGCACCGCGCCATCGAGCCGAAGATCTTCGGCGCCCGCGACGTCTGGCAGAACAATAACTTCGGCCTGTCGCGTGACGGCGTGGCCCTGCTGGTGGTGCTGTGGGCGCAGATCATCCTGCCCAAGCGCGAACGCCAGGAGACCCACCAGCACGCGGACGACGACCAGAACGATATGTTCGGCGTCGAGAAGCCGCTGCCGCGCGCGGAAGACACCTCGATCGGCATCGCCTACAAGGCGCTGCTGGCCGACTTCGGCGACAAGCTGGGCAAGAAGACCCGCCTGGACATGAACCTCGGTATTTTGGCCAAGCTGGGCTTCATCGAGCGCCGTGGCGACATCATCGTCGAAGGCCCGCTGCTGGACCTGATGATGGATACCGACCAGCTGAAAGAGCGCATCATCAACGGCGCGCTGGCCGACGTGTTCAAACGCTCGCCGGCGCAGATCATCCCGGTGCCGCGCAGCGCGCCGCCGGTCGCCGCCAACGACGAGGCGCCGCTGGAAGAACCTGCGCCGGAAGACGCGCCCGCCGAGGAAGAGATCATCCCGGCATTCGAAGCGCCGCCGCCGGCGCCGCTGCCCGAATCGATCGACACCGAACTTCCAGCCAAGGACTAAGCCATGTTTCACATTAAATCGTTAGAACTGGTCCACTGGGATTACTGGCAGCGCATCAAGAACATCCCGCTGGACGCCAAGATCATCACCATCGCGGGCCAGAACGGCTCCGGCAAGACCACCTTGCTGGACGCCCTGCGCACGCTGTTCGGCCTCGATTGCTCGATGGGCCGCACCTACAAGCACTACGCCCGCCACAGCGGCCAGCAGACCGCCTGGCTGCGCGCCGTGGTGGACAACAAGAACGTCGGCAAGCAGCTGTCCAACCGTCCGTTCCGCAGCTCCGGCTTCTTCAGCGACGACGAAGTCACGCTGTTCTGCCAGATCCAGAAAAACGGCGGCGACTGGAAGCGCCAGTACCTTATGCGTCCCGGTAACGTGCAGATCGAAGACATCGGCGAAGCCGGCAACGACTGGCTCGGCGTCGAGAATTACCGCAAGCGCCTCGCCAACGCCGGCCTGTCGCCGGCGATGGCGAAAGTGCTGGCGCTTGAGCAGGGCGAAACCGACAAGCTGTGCGAATACGCGCCGCGCCAGTTGCTGGACCTGGTGTTCCAGGTCTTCGGCGACAAGGAAGTGCTGGACGCCTACGACGAAGCCAAGCGCCACCAGCGCGACACCGAAGTCGAACTGAAACGCTTCGAGTCGGAACTGGAAGCCTCCAAGACCAACCTGGAGGGCCTGCGCCTGCGCGTGGCCAATTACCACCAGTGGGAAGACCTGAACAAGGAACGCCGCAACCTGCAGGAAGAAGTACTGCCGACGCTGGAGTACCACGAAGCGCGCGAGAAGCACGCCAACATCAGCCGCCAGTTGCGCGATGCCCGCAAGCCGCTGATGCAGGCCGACCAGCAGCTGACCGACAAACGCAACGCGCTGGCCGCGCAAGCCAAGGCGCTGACCGACGCGCAGCAGCACGAGACGGTGCTGGAGCAGGAATCGACCGCGCTGCAAAGCCGCCTGAATCAGATCAACGGCAAACTGAAGCCGTTGGACAGCCTGCTGGAACAGAAGGTCCGCCTGCAAAAGCTGGCCGACGACGCCGGCGGCGACCTGGCCGCGGTGGCGCAGCAGTTGCAGGAAAAAGAAGTCGAACTGGCGCGTCAGCGCATGGCGCGCGACGCCGTCGCCACCAAGATCGCCGGCGAACTGTCGACCATCGCCGCCTTGCAGGGCAAGACCGCGATGCCGGAACCGGAAGCGCAACGCGGCATGCGCCGCGCGCTGAACGACGCCGGCATCAGCCACGCCATGCTGTCCGACATCGTCGAGGTGACGGACGCGCGCTGGCAGGGCGCGATCGAAGGCGTGCTGGGTGGCTATGCCTCCGTGGTGCTGCTGGATAAATCGTCCGATGCTTCGGCCGCGTACCGCCTGGCGGAGAAGGAGCGCTATCGCCACTTCATCGTGCCGGACCTGGTGCACGCGCCGACGGTCAAGGACGACTCGCTGATGTCGGTGGTGAAGTTCTCGGCCAAGGTGCCTTCGTGGCTGGTGGAGCAGCTGTCTCGCATCACCCGCGTGGACACCGTGGATGCCGGCGCCAAGCTGGGCAGCCACGACGAGTGGATCACGCCGGACGCCTACCACCGCGAACGCCGCGGCGGCCGCTCGCTGTTCGTGGAAGCTTCGCGCTACCGCTTCGGCTCCGCCGGCCGCACCCAGCGTATGGAAGCGATCCAGAAATCGCTGCCGGCGCTGGAAGCGCAGGAAGATGGACTGACCCTGATCGTGTCCAAGCTGGCGACCGAAATCAGCTCGCTGAAATCGCGCCTGGCCGGTGTGGACGCCGCCAAGGAACTGGCCGCGCGCCAGGAGGAATTCGACGAGGCGGCGCGCAACGCCGTGCCGTTGAAGGAAGAACGCACCGAAGTCGGCACCCGCCTGGGCGAGCTGCAAACGCTGATCAAGAACGCCGTCGTCACGCGCACCCGCGCCGACACGACGTGGCAGAACGCGCGCTTTGCACTGTCGGAATCGGAAGCCGGTCTGCGCCTGAACAACAAGCGCCAGATCGAACAGCGCTCCGACCACGCGCGCGCCTTGCTCACGCTGCGCAAGGCCTGGCGACACCTGCCGAAGAGCTGGCGTCGTCCGGCGCGCCGTGCAGGCCTGGTCAGCGAACATCAGAACTCGCACCAGGTGGTGTTGCGCGTCCATTCGCTCGAAGCCAGCCTGGCCCGCAGCGACTGGGAACTGGACGCCACCGTGATCGACCAGTACCAGCGCCTGAACGACCAGCTGCATGGCCGCCAGTCGGAGACCGAAGAGCGCCGCTACCAGAACAACCGCGCCATCGAGGCCACCGGCAACGCGCGCGGCGCCTACATGGAGCGGCTGCGCTACACCATCAAGACCTACTCCAAGAACATCAAGGAGCTGGGCGAGCTGGCGGGCATCGAGGTGCATTCCGATCCGGTGCGCCTGGAGAACGACGATACGCTGCTGTCGCAGGCCGGCCTGCACGTTCGTTTCAAGTTCGACGGCAAGGGCATCATCGGCATGAACGACGGCGAAGCGTCCGGCGGCCAGCAGGTGATGAAATCGCTGGTGCTGCTGATTGGTTTGCTGAAGTCGGAAGAAGGTTCCGGCGGCTTTGTGTTCATCGACGAACCGTTTGCCCACCTGGATATCCGTAACATCCAGCTGGTCGGCGAGTTCCTGAAGAACACCGACGCGCAGTACCTGATGACGACGCCGCTGACGCACAACACCGACGTTTACGATCCTTCGGAGCTGACGCTCATCACGAGCAAAAAGAAGAAGGACACGGAGTGGGCGCAGCCTATCTTCGTGCTGCAACGCCGTCCGGTGGAAGCGGCGAAGGTGGCCTGAGTCTGACCGTTCGCGCTCAGGCTTGGGCCGGGCGGTCGTCGAGCAGCTGGTCCAGCTGTTCGGCGAGGGTGGCGGCGGCGAAGTTGCCCTTGGCTCTTTGCACCGCGTCCAGATAGGGGAGGCGCAGCTCGCGCAGCTCTTCGACGGAGCTGGCTTTTTCCACCTTCAGCTGCAAGGTGAAGCCGCGCAGGCCTATCGTGCTCTTGATGGTCTTGTTATAAAACTCGTACAGCGCCTTGAATTGACTGGCCTGTGCGACCGCCACCGGGGCCGGGGCTACGGGCGCCGGCACTGGCGTGGGCGGCGCGAGATTCGCGACCGGCGCCACCGCCATCGTTGCATAGCTGGTTGATAACACGATGAATTCTCCTTCCAGCAGTTCGTTCAGGGCGGCTATGGTGAGTCCCAACCCCGCTACATTCCGCAGCAATTCTTCTTCACTACGACGGCCGTCGATCAATACCAGCAGGCTGCGGAGACGTGGCGCGAGCTGGTACTTGCGCGTCGCGATCTCGTCCCGGCCCTTGGCGGTCTTGTCGTAAATCGAAGTATTCATGAAAGTGCAGATTAGTTGCTCTGTGGATACTCTCAGAATACCACCAAACGTTCTCCACACCGCAGGAAATACGATAGCACTGTCGTTAAAAAGACGTCGCTCTATAAGAGCTCGCCTGTGTCGCTGCCGGTCTCTCCTTCGTCCTGCACCCAGGTCAGGATGTCGCCGGGCTGGCAGGCCAGCCGTTCGCAGATCTTCTCCAGCGTGGAAAAGCGCATGCCCTTCACCTTGCCGGATTTGAGCAGCGACAGATTCTGCTCGGTGATGCCGACATAGGCCGCCAATTCGCGCGACTTGACCTTGCGCTTGGCCAGCATCAGATCGAGGTTGATCAGGATCGCCATCAGACAAAGCCCTCGTTCTCTTCGCGCAGGCGGCGGCCTTCCTGCATCAACCGCGTGATCAGGTAGAACATGCCGCACACCAGTATCAGCATCAGCTGCTCGGAATTGACGCCGATGGCGAAGTGCTGGTCGCCGTTGCCGGTCATGCGCAGCGCCAGCGTGCGCACCGGCAGTTCGAGGATGGACAGCAGCGTCGAAAGCAGGGTGGCGCCGGCGAAGGCCCGCAGGTGGCCGATCGACTGCGCCGTGAACAGATCCTGGCGGCGGAAGTTGAGCAGCAGCCGGTCCAGCCGCCACAGTCCATAGAACAGCACCAGCGTGATGGGCAGCGCCAGGGCCGCGCCGATCGCGCGCTGGGCCGGCGTCAGCGCCAGCTTGGCGCCGAAGGGCATGCCGATGGCGGTCATGTCGATGACCATGGAGCCGATGCTGGGCGCGTAGGTGGTCCAGGCCAGCACGAAGAAGGCCGCTTGCACGGCAACGCACAACCACAGCAGCGCGCGGATCAGGGTGATTTTCATATTTATCGTAATACAGTAAAAAATTATCGTTTTACATTAAAACTTTGTTGTTATATATTGTACATTCACTGGAGATAATCATGAAACTCATATTGGTACTAATGGTGGCGATGTTGTCGGGGTGCGCGGTGCAGATCGGCGAGGGCAGCGTGGTGCGTCCCGACCGCAAGGGCGAGGCCAGGCCTGCGGGCCAGGTCGGCGACGCCGGTACGGCTGCCTACAAACTGGCGCCGGTGTCGCTGGCGGCGGACGATGCGCAACTTAATGGTGTGAGCGCCAGCGGCGACGGTAATGCGCTGACGGTGCTGTACTTCGGCGGCAACGGCTTCCATCTGGACGAACATGGCGACCATGTGCTGGCCGCCGTCGGCCCGTGCCGCGCGGACGTGGTGATGATCGATTATCGCGGCTACGGCCGCAGCACCGGCGTGCCGACCATCGCCACCATGAAGGCCGACGCGCTGCGCGAGTTCGACCTGGTCAACGCCCGGGTGCCGGGTAGGGTGATCGTGCATGGACAGTCGCTGGGCAGCTTCATCGCCGCCTACGTGGCGCAGCAGCGGCCGGCCGTGCGCGGGCTGATACTGGAATCGACCACCACCAATGCGCGCGACTGGGCCAACAATATGCTGCCCTGGTATGCGTGGCCGTTCGTGCGGGTGGAGGTGAGCGAGTCGCTGAAGGGGATAGACAACGTGGTGGCGGCTTCGGGCTTCGCCGGGCCGGCGCTGGTGCTGGAGGGCAGCGACGACAAGGTCACGCCGCCACGCCTGGCGCGCCAGGTCTACGACGCCCTGCCGACGCAATCCAAGCGCATGGTGATGGTGCCGGACGCCGGCCACAATGGCGTGCTGTCCAGCGCCGCGGTGCAGCCGGCCTACTGCGAGTTCGTGCAGCAGCTGGCGGCGCGGTAGTACCCCGCACGGCCAAGCGGGGTCAGACCCCGTTCGGGGTCTGACCCCTAAGTGGCGCCGCATGCGTATCGCTTAAGCATGCGGGGTATTTCACTTGATATCGAAGATATCGATCGGGCGCGGCACCGGCTTCACGCTGCGGCGCCAGCGCAGCAGCATCAGGTGGTAGCAACCCCAGAAGCCGGCGGTCAAGCCAAACACCACGGACGACAGTGGATTGCCGATGAAGTCCGGGTCCAGCGGCAGATGGTCGTGCATGTGCAGGTAGGCTTCGAACAGGCGGTAGATCAGGCGGCCGAAGAACAGCATCGTCACCAGCAGGCCGAAACGGCGGTTCTGCGTGTAGAAGAAGCCTTCGGCCGTGTTTTGCAGGCGGGTCAGTTTCATGTTGCGGTGGCCCAGCGCGGCGCCGACGACGGCGCCGACCAGCAGCGCGGCCAGCGCCTGCCATTTTCCGATCAGGACCACGGCCAGCACGGCCAGCGTCACGCCCGCTACCGCCGCGTAGGTGGCGTGGCGCCATATTTCGGATTTGTTGCGGCCCATCATGCGTTTCAGGCGCGAGTAGATGCGCCAGATGGCCAGCGGCACCAGCAGCAACAAGACGATAGTAGGCATATCCATAAGCGATTCCAACGGCGTGATTCGAAGAACCGCGATTGTACGCCAACCGGCCGTCCCGCCACAGCGTTACAGATTGTCACGCATTATCCGGCAGTGATTGACAATCCCGGATAGCATAAGCAAACTGAACCGCAGCAGCCTCGCTTCTGGACCGAAAGGATATCCATGAACAAACCGTTAACCTTGCTGCCCCTGAATCTGGGATTGATGGCCGCCTCGCCGCAGGCCGGCGCGCAGGAGGGTGGTTACCGCCTGCCGCCTTCCGCCTTGCTGGACATTGTCGACGCGCCGCGCGCGCCGGCGCTCAGCCTGAGCCCCCAGCGCAACCTGGTCGCCGTGGTGCAAACGCCGCCGCTGCCGGGCATCGCCGAAGTGGCGCAGCCGGAGCTCAAGCTGGCCGGCCTGCGCATCAACCCTCGCACCTGTTCCTCCTCCCGTTTCTCCTTCGGCACCGACCTCGGTCTGCTCGACATTGCCACGCAAAAGGAAAGCCGTATCCGCGGCCTGCCGCGCGCGCTGCGGCTGGCGGACCTGGCCTGGTCGCCGGACCAGCGCTACCTGGCGTTCTCGCACGTGGCCTACAAGGGCGAGCGCGGCGCGGTGGAGCTTTGGCTGGTGGATATCGCCAAGCGCAAGGCCTCGCGGCTGTCGGCGCAACCTTTGTCGGCGGTGCTCACGCGCGGCTTCAACTGGCTGCCGGACAGCAGCGGCCTGCTGGCGCATTGGCGTCCGGCCGGTATTGGCAAGGCGCCGCAGTCGGACGGCGTGCCCACCGGCCCGATCCAGCAGGACAGCGAACCAGGTGGCGCCGCGCGCCAGCTGCGCACCTATCAGGATCTGCTGAAGAACGAGGACGACGCGCGCCTGTTCGAGTACTACATCACGGTGCAGATGGTGCTGCTGGACCTGCACGGCAAGCCGCGCATGATAGGCGCGCCGGGGCAGTTCTCGCGCACCTCGATCGCGCCGGGCGGCCAGTACCTGCTGACGCAAAGCGTGACGCGGCCTTACTCCTACATCGTGCCGGCATCGAGCTTCGGCGAGCGGGTCGACGTGCGCGACCTGAATGGCGACGTGCTGCACACGGTGACCACGCTGCCGCTGGAAGAAGGCCTGCCGCAGGGGAATGACGCGGTGTCCGAAGGCGTGCGCCATGTGTCGTGGCGGGCCGACGTGCCAGCCACGCTGGTGTGGGCCGAGGCGCAGGACGGCGGCGATCCGGCGCGTCCGGTGATCGACAACATCCGCGACATGGTCTACATGCACGCGGCGCCGTTCCGCGAACCTCCGCTGGTGCTGGCGCGGCTGACGATGCGCTACGCCGGCATCGCCTGGGGGCGCGGCGATGTCGCGCTGATCAACGAACGCTGGCACAAGACGCGCGACTACAAGCAGTGGATGATCGAGCCCGAACACCTGTCCGCGCCGCCGGAGCTGATCTACGCCGGTTCGTACGAGGACCGCTACAACAGTCCCGGCTCGCCGGTGATGCGGGCCGACGCCAGCGGCTTCCCGCGCCTGCTGATCGGCCCCGGCACCACGGTGTTGCTGGACGGCGCCGGCGCCACGCCGGAAGGCGACCGTCCCTTCATCGACCGTCTGAGCCTGACCACCAGGCAGAAGGTGCGCTTGTTCCAGAGCGCCGCGCCGTATTTCGAGAATGTGGCGGCGGTGCTCAACGACGAAGGCACGCTGCTGCTGACGACGCGCGAATCGCCGACCGAGCGGCCCAACTACTACCTGCGCGACCTGACCAAGCCGGTCGATGCGCAGCTGACCGCGCTGACCAATTATCCGCATCCGACCCCGCAGCTGAAGGATGTGCACAAGGAGCAGATCCGCTATCCGCGCCACGACGGCGTCGAGCTGACGGCCACGCTGATGCTGCCGTCCGGGTACGACGCCGGCCGCGACGGCCCCTTGCCGCTGTTGATGTGGGCCTATCCGCAGGAATTCAAATCGGCCGGCGCGGCCAGCCAGACCACCGGTTCGCCCTACCGTTTCAATGCGGTCAGCTACTGGGGGCCGGCGGCCTTCCTGGCGATGGGGTACGCGGTGCTGGACAATCCATCCTTTCCCATCATCGGCGCCGGCGAAGAGGAACCGAACGACAGCTATCTGCCGCAGCTGGTGGCGGACGCGCAGGCGGCGGTGGACGAGGTGGTGCGGCGCGGCGTGGCCGACCGCCACCGCATCGCCATCGGCGGCCATTCGTATGGCGCTTTCATGACCGGCAACCTGCTGGCGCACACGCGTTTGTTCCGCGCCGGGATAGCGCGCAGCGGCGCCTACAACCGCACGCTGACGCCGTTCGGCTTCCAGTCCGAGGAGCGGCCGTTCTGGCAGGCGCAGGAGGTGTATCAGGCCATGTCGCCGTTTAATAACGCCGACAAGATCAAGGATGCGATGCTGCTGATCCACGGCGCCGAGGACAGCAACACCGGCACCTTCCCCTTGCAGAGCGAGCGCATGTTCCAGGCCATCAAAGGGCTGGGCGGTACGGCGCGGCTGGTGATGCTGCCGAACGAATCGCACGCCTACCGCGCGCGCGAGTCGATCCTGCACATGCTGTACGAAACCAATGCGTGGCTGGATAAATACGTCAAGCACGCCCAACCCCGGTAGAGCGGGGTCAGACCCCGTACGGGGTCTGACCCCATGCCGAAGCCGTCGGGGTAAAATGGTGGCACGTGTCAGCTCAAGGAGTACCGACCATGCACAACACTCACCGCGCCCCCGATCCCGTACCGGTGGATGATCCGGCGCCGCCGGCCATCCCCCATCCCGTGCCGCAGGACGACCCGGTGCCGGACCACAATCCGAGCTAGCCCCGGTCATTCCCGCGCAGGCGGGAACCCATGCTTCCCGTGCTCTAAGGCGTCGTATGGATTCCCGCCTGCGCGGGAATGACTTAGTCAAAGGCCCAGGTGTAGAGCACGTCCAGCGCGTTGTTGGTGCCGGTCTGGAATTGCAGCGAGATGCGCGGGTTCAGCTTGTATTTGAGCTTGACCAGGCTGGTCGCCGTGCCCGCGCCCTGTTCAAAGCTCAGGTAAGCGCGCGACGACAGGCGCTTGCCCACCGTGACCACCGTGGTCTGCAAACCGGTCGCCGCGCCGGCCGCCGTGCCGGCGGCCTGGCTCACGCCCAGTTCATCCACTCCCAATGCATTGGCCAGCTTGCCCTGGCCTCCGCCGAACAGCGCGCCCGCCGCAGCGCTGAGCAGCGCCATGTCGTTGCCGCCGGTGTTGTCGATGCCGTGGCCCAGCACCAGCCAGGCCAGCTTGTCGCTGTCCGACACGGCCGGCGTGGACACCAGCTTGGCCACCGGCGCCAGCGCCGTGCCGCGCACTTCCACGCCCGCTTCCACATTGGTTTCGCTGAGCGCTTCGCCTTCCGGCCCACGGCGCACCGCCAGGATGTTCAGGCCGGGGTTGTCGTAGGCGCCGGTGAAGTTGATCACGCCACGGTCGATCGCCAGTTTTTGTCCGTAGGCCGCATAGGTGCCGCTTTCCACCCGGATGCTGCCGGTGACGCGCGGCGGCCGGCGGTCCGCCACGCGGATGCGCACCGTGCCCGCCAGTTGCGCGTCCAGGCCTTTGCCTTTCAGTTTGAAGGCGTCGCCCAGGTCGGCCTCGAGGTCGATGTTGAGCGGCTGGCCTTGCGGCGTTTTGACCGGGGCCGTGCCCTTGCCGATGATGACCACGTCGTCGCTCAGCGTCGGCGTGTTTTCGCCGGCCAGTTCGATGTTGGCGCGGTCGGCGCGGAACTTGCCGTCCAGCTGGAAGCGCTTGGCGTCGCGTATCAGCGTGCTCTGGCCGCTGATGACCAGGATGCGGTCGGGCCGCGCCAGCACTTCCAGCTTGTCGGCGCCGAGCTTGAGGTTCATGGTGGCTTCGTTGCCGGCGTAACGTATCCAGCCGTCGGCCTGGGCGTGGCCCTCGGCGCCGTCGAAGGCCAGCTTTTGCAGTTGCAGCTGGTCGCCGGAGAGGCGCGCCTGCAACTGGCCGTTGCGCAGCTTGATGCCCTGGTCGACCCAGTTCAGCACCAGCTTGTCGCCGCTGATGTCGCCGTTCAGCTGCGGCGCGCCCAGGGTGCCGCTGCCGCTGACGGCCAGCTTCAGGGCGCCGTCGATTTCCAGTCCCGGTTGGCCGGCCAATGGCGCCAGCCAGGCCAGCGAGCCCATATTGGCGTTGCCGTTCAGCGTGATGGCGCTGCTCTCGGCCAGGCGGCCTTCCTGCAGCTGCGCGGTGGCGTCGATGCGGGCCTGGCCGGCGCGGGTGCCGTCCAGGTTCAGTTGCAGGTGCAGGGTGCCGTCGTTGACGTCGACGCGGCCGTCCAGCGTGCGCAGGCCGAGCGGCTGCGGCAGGTCGGCGCCGGTGATGGTCAGGTCGCCCTGTTCGCGGTACACGTGCAGCATGCCGCCGAGGACCGGCGGGTTGCCCTTGCTGGCCGCTTGCAGGTTCATGCTCCATTCCGCGCCGATGGTCATGTTGCTGCGGACGTTGTCGCGCCAGGCGTCGGAGAGCTGGGCCAGGTAGTTGACCGGCACGCCGGCGGCGAGGCCTTTGCTGCGCCAGGCGGGGCCGGTTTTTTCCAGGCTGTCGATGCGGATGCTGCCGTCGGGGAGCTTGATGGTGGCGCTGCCCAAGGCGATCTGCTCCGGGTGCAGCAGGCCGGCCACGCCGCTGCCGGCGGGGGCGGTCAGCTTCAGCGGCGCCGGCGCGGCCAGCGTCAGGGCGAAGCGGCCGCGGTTTTGCAGGGTGTCGATGGCGCCGGTCCAGCTGTCGTTGGCCCAGCCGCCTTTGACGCGCACGGCGGCGTCGAAGTCGGCGTTGCTGGCGCTGACTTGCAGCGTGTGGCTGCTGCGGGTGCCGCTGGTTTGCAGGCGCGCCTTGTCCAGCGTCAGGGCAGGGGAGACGTAGCGGGTGATCTCGATGTCGCTGACCAGTGGGACGTCGGCGTAGGTGTCGGTTTCGGCGGCGCCGCGTGCTGCCGCGCCGCGCTTGGCTGGCGTTCCCGGCGTGGTCGCTGTTGCGGCGCTGGCCGTCATGGCAATGGTGCTGCCCAGCGTGGCGCTGCCGCGTATCGTGCCGATCTGCTGCTGGCCCGGGGCGCGCAGGTTGGCGCCGTCCAGCGTGAGGGCCAGCGCCGGCTTGGCGCCGGTGCCGGACAGGGTGCCGCTGGCGCGCAGCGCGCCGGCGAACTGCGGACCCAGCGCGGCCAGTTGCGGCGCGTTGAGCTTCCATTCCAGCTTGTCGAGCGCGCTGCCGAAACTGCCCTTGGCTTGCAGGCTGTTGGCGGCCAGCTTCAGGTCGATGTCGGCGTTGCTGATGCTGTTCTTGTCGGCGTTCAGTTTCGCATAACCGCTCAAGGGGGCGTTGGCGAAGGTTGATGGTTGCAGTGTCAGGTTCAGGCCTGCGCGCCAGTCGCTCGCCAGCCGCGCATCGGCCGTGAAGGTGGCGTTGACGGAACCCGCCTGCGCCGCACCGAATGCGGCGGGATTCAGGCGCTGTATGGCTCCGTTCATTTTCAGCTCGGGCGTTTTCTTCGCCCCGGCCAGTGCGATGTCGCCGGCGGCGTGGATCAGGCTATCGGGCGCCGGGCGTTTGGCGGAGGCCAGGCCCAGGCCCTTGACGTCGGCTTCGAAGGTGGTGCGCGGCGCTTCCATGCTGCCGCTGACGATGCCGCTGGCGCTGACGGCGCCGATCAAGTCGCTGGCCACCGCCGACAATTGGCGGGCGTCGATCTTCCAGCGCAGTTGTTCGCCCGGCGCGCCGAAGCTGCCGCTGATGTCGGCGGTGTTCTGCGCCATCGCCAGGTGGGCGTCGACGCCGCTGATGTGTTTTGCGTCGGCATTCAGCTTGCCGTTGCCGGACAGGGTTTGGCCCGCCAGTTTGCTGGCCTTCAGGTCGAAGCTTGCGGCGACCTGCCATGCCGGGACGACGTGGCCGCTGGCGTTGATGTCGGCATTGAGGTCGGCGATCGGATAGCCGGCGCCCAGCGCGGACGGGTCGAAGTGCTCGGCGCGCAGTTTGGCGCTGAACTCCTGCTTGTCTTTCAGGCTGGCCTGGCCGGTGGCGGTGATGCTGCCTTTCTTCGCCAGCAGGCGCGCCTGCTGCAGTTGCAGCACGGCGTCCGCCAGCGTGGCTTGCAGGTCGAGGCGCAGGCCGTCCTGCGACAGCCTGGCGTCCAACGTCTGTTTGGTGGGCGTGCTGGCCAGCGTGATGTCGCCGGCGACGCTGGTTTTGTTGATGCTGCTGTGGATGTTCTTCAGGTCGAAACGGTCGGTGTGCAGCGTGAACTGCGCGGCGTCGATGCCGGCTTCCGGGCCGCTGCGCTTGACGTGGCCGCCGCCGGTGAAGCGTCCCGCCGCGCCCAGGTCGAGCAGCACGCTTTCCAGCGTGGAGGCAGTCAGCGTGCCGGCCAGCTTGCCGCTGAAGGCTTGCAGGGGCAGGCCTTGCTGGTCGAGCGGGGCGGCCTTGTCCTGGTTCAGCAGGGCGAATTGGCCGGACAGTTTCTGGTCCGCCGTGATGGCGGCGCTGGCCTTGAGGCTGAACTTCGCCTGCGGCCAGCCGGGATTGAAGCCGGCCGGATTGAGATCGCTGGCGTTCAGGTCCAGTGTGCGCAGGATAATGGGATCGAACGGCGCCAGCGCCAGATTGGCGTTGCCGCTGGCGCCATTGGCGCTGCCCTGCGCCTTCAATGTCAGCAGCGCCAGGTTGCCGCCGGCTTGCAGCGACAGTTGCGCAGCACCGGTACCGGGAGCTTGCGCCAGCGATGCCTTGCCTTGCAGCGCGAACGGCTTGTTGGCGGCTATCGTCAGGTCGGCCCGGGCGTCGCCGAAAGCAGTGTGTGCGCTGGCGTCTTCCAGGTGCCAGCTGCTTTTGTCGCCGGACAGCTTGAAGCGCAGGCGTTCAATGACATTGCTGCCGGTGGCGCTGGTCAGCGTCAGCTTGTCGAGCCGCGCGTCGGACAGGTTGAGGCGGAACGGCGCGGCCAGCGACTCAGGCATCTTGGCCGGTTCGGACGGGCCAAGGCTCTGCACCGTCAGCGCGGCCACATGCAGCTCGCTGATGGACAGGCCTTCCGAAAAATACTGCAGCGGCGACCAGTTGATGTCGATGTTATCCGCCGTGATGACGCTGTCCTTGCTGCGGTAGACCAGCCGTCCGATGTGCATGCGGTGGTACAGCGATCCGCTCACGCCGGTGACGGTGACCTGCCCGCCGCTGGCGTTGGCGATGCGCTGCACCAGCTGCTGCAAGGTCGATTCGCGGCCCAGCAGCCAGAAGGCGCCGGCCAGCAGGGCCACCAGCACAGCCAGCGAAATCAGCACGCGTTGCGGCCAGCGGCGACGTGGGATCGCTGCAGCGGCGTCCGGCGCGTCCGGTGGCGGATTGTTTTTGTTGTCAGCCATCAGAAGGTGAATCCCAGCGAGAAGTGCAATCGATATTTGCGTACGGCGTGGCCGTAGGCGACGTCCACGTTGATCGGGCCGACGGGGCTCTTCCAGCGCCCACCGGCGCCGTAGCCGGATTTCGGATGCAGCGCGTTGAAGGTGTCGCCCGCGTTGCCGGCGTCGTAGAACACCGCCATGCCGTAGGTGGGCTTGAACCAGTACTGGAACTCGGCGCTGGCGGTGGCCAGGTAACGGCCACCGGTGATCGCAGCGCCTTCGCGCACGCCCAGCTCCTGGAAGGCGTAGCCGCGCACCGACTGGTCGCCGCCGGCGCGGAACAGGTACACGGCCGGCACGCCGTTTTTGTCGCGCGAGGCCAGCGCGCCGAGCTCACCGCGCAGTATCAGGTTGGTGCTGGCGGTCAGCGGCCGGTACCACACGGTGCGCGCATAGCCGCGCACGAAGGCTTCGTCGGTCAGGATGGGTAGCAGCGCGCCGCCCAGCTGCGCGTTGAGCGCGTAGCCCTTGGTCGGGAACAGCAGGTTGTCCAGCTTGCGCCAGGTGACGCCGTACGTCAGCGGCAAACTCTTGCTGGTGCTGGATGGGACGCCGTCGAGGGTCTTGGTCTCGGTCAGCAGCTCCAGCGACAGGCTGCGCTCCAGCAGCGGCGTGCCCCAGGCGCGCTTGCCGGCCACGCTGGCCACGCTGGTGACTTCGCCCGAAATGTCGCTGCGCTCGAACGAGGCGCCAAAGCTGTCGTTGTAGCCGTCCGCCGTGGTGGGGAAGTAAAAGTCGCTGCGCGCGGTCTGCTTCTTGGTCTCCAGCGTCAGCGCGCTTTTCATGCGCAGGCCGAACACCGACAAATCGTCATAGGTCAGCGAGGCGCGGTTGCCGGTGTTGGTGCTGAAACCCAGGCCGGCGCTGACGTTGCGGCGCTTGTTCTCGGTCACGCGCACCAGCAGCGGCAGCGGCGCCATCGCGGCGTCGGCGTTCTGCGCCGGGGTGGCGGCGCCTGCTTCCAGCTGTTCGTTGAGGATGGCGCCCATGTCGGCGCTCACTTCCACGCTGCTGAAGTAGCCGGTGTCCTGCAGGCGCGATTGGTAGGCTTGCAGCGCGGCCTCGCTGTAGTAGTCGCCGGGATGGATCTGGTTCAGGTTGCTGATGATGGCGGCCGGGTAGCGCTTCAGGCCTTCGATGCGCAGTTCGCCGAAGCGCAGCTCCGGGCCGCTGTCGAGCACCACGCGCAGCGCGGCCAGGTGGTTGTCCGGGTCCACCGTGGCCTGGCTGTCGGTCAGCTGCGCGCGCGGGTAGCGCGTCTGCACCACCTGGCGCAGCAGGCCGCGCTTGGCCTGTTCCCAGTCGGTCTGGCGGAACACCTGGCCCTGCTTGAGTGTCCAGCCGGCCTTCAGCGCGGCGGTGTCGAACTGCTTGTCGGCGGCCAGGCCGGGCACGGGCGCGAAGCCCTCCAGCACCAGGTCGATCTCGCCGACCCGCACCGGCTCGCCCGGCTGCACGCTGATCTCGACCTTGGGCGTTTCGCCGTCGCGATCGAGGCGGGCGCTGACCACCGGCGAGTAGTAGCCGTCGGTGGCGACCAGCGTCTTGACCTGGGCCGGCGCGGCGCGCACCAGGCGCACCAGCTGTTCGCGGTCCATGCGCGCGTTGCCGCGAAAGCGCACCAGGTCAAGGTTTTGCTCCAGCAGTTCCTCCAGCGCGCCGGGGGCGTCGATGTGGACGTCGTATTTCAGGCCCTGGGCGGCGGCCGGCGGCGCGAGGGCGGCCAACACTCCGGCCGATATGCCCGCTATGGCGAGGCGGCCGGATACTTTTGTCACAACTTGTGCCAAAATTCGTGATCCTGCCAATATTTTTGCTGGTGATGCCGGTAACATGAGACTCCATCTGGGTGTACGCTGCTTGCCATGTTACCGGATTGCCCTAAAAGATGGCGTACTTATAACGTTGCAACGCCTTGCAAGCCCTTGAAAGAACAAAGTAATGCTGCCTACCGATACCGCCCTGGTCCTGTTTAGCGGTGGCCAAGATTCCACCACCTGCCTGGCCTGGGCGCTGAAGCACTACGCGCGCGTGGAAACCATAGGCTTCGACTACGGCCAGCGCCACGCCATCGAGCTGACCGTGCGCCCGACCGTGATCGCGCGCCTGCGCGCCCACTCGCCCGAATGGAACGCCAAGCTGGGCGAGGATCACATGATCGACCTGTCGCTGATCTCCGAGATTTCGCAGACCGCGATGACGCACGATATCGCCATCGAAACCCAGGCCAACGGCCTGCCGAACACCTTCGTCCCCGGCCGCAACCTGCTGTTCATGACGGTGGCGGCCACCGTGGCCTACCGCCGCGGCCTGACGGTGCTGGTGGGCGGCATGTGCGAGACCGACTTCTCCGGCTACCCGGACTGCCGCGACGACACCATGAAGGCGCTGCAAGTGGCGCTCAACCTGGGCATGGATACCCGCCTGAAGCTGGAAACCCCGTTGATGTGGCGCGACAAGCGCCAGACCTGGGAGCTGGCGCAGGAGCTGGGCGGCCAGGAGCTGGTCGACCTGATCCGCGATGGCACCCACACCTGCTACCTGGGCGAGCGCGGCGCGCTGCACGATTGGGGCTATGGTTGCGGCACCTGTCCTGCATGCGCGTTGCGCGCGCGCGGCTACCGCCAGTTCGCGGGCACCGAGGTGTAGATGTCTCCCGGCGCCCAGGCCAGGCTGCGCCGGCTGCTGCAGGATACGCTCTCGCCGGGCGTCCTGCCGCTGCTGGTGCTCGCTGGCTGCCTGGGCGCGACCGGCGTGCTGTGGCTGGGCGCGAGCCAGCATGCCGACCAGCAGGCGCAGGCCGATTTCGACAGCCGCGTGCGCGAGCTGGTCAACAATCTCGACCGGCGCATGCAGACCTATGTGCAGGTGCTGTACGGCGTGCAGGGCCTGTTCGCCAGTTCCGTCGCGGTCGACCGCGACGAGTTCCGCGCCTACCTGGCCGGACAACACCTCAACCTGCACTTCCCCGGCATCCACGGCGTCGGCTACATCGCGCTGGTGGCGCCGGCGCAGCGCGACGCCCATGAGCGCGCGATACGGCTGGGCGGCCACCCCGGCTACCGCGTGCGGCCGGACGGCGCGCGCGCCTGGTACGCCCCCATCATCTACCTCGAGCCGTTCGACGCCAACAACCGGCGCGCCTTCGGCTACGACGTCGCGTCCGAACCGGTGCGGCGCGGCGCGCTGGAGCAGGCGCGCGATTCCGGCCTGCCCGCCGTCAGCGGCAAGATCCGACTGGTGCAGGAGCAGGAAGAAGTCGAACCGGCCCAGTCGGGTTTCCTGATGGTGCTGCCGGTGTTTGGCCGCGGGCAGCCGGCCGCCACGGCGGCGCTGCGGCGCGCCGCCATCGAGGGCTGGGTGTACGCGCCGTTCCGCGTCGGCGACCTGATGGCGGGGCTGGGCGGGCCGCGCGCCGGCGCGCTGGACGTGAAAATCTACGACGGCGACGCCATCGCGGCGGCCGCGCTGATGTACGACAGCCGTCCGGGCGCGGGCGCCGGCCGGCGCAGCAGCCTGCAGCAGATCAGCGTCGGCGGCCACCGCTGGACGCTGGACATCGCCGCACGCGCCAGCGCGGCGGCGGACAGCGCCAGGGCTCAGCAGGTCGCCGTCGGCGGCGTATTGCTGAGCGCGCTGCTGGCCGGGCTGACCTGGCTGCTGGCGCGCGGCCGCGTGCGCGCCCGCGACGCCCAGGCGCGCGCCGAACGGCTCAGCGGCGAGCTGCAACAGGGCCAGGCCGCGCTGCTGGTGCTGGCCGAGGGCGCGCAACGCAGCCAGGCCATGTTGCGCAGCATTCTGGATTCGACCGTCGACGGCATCCTGGTCGACAACCTGAAAGGCGGGGTGCTCAGCGCCAACCGCCGTTTCCGCGAACTGTGGAACCTGCCCGATCACCTGGACTGGCAGGCCGACGGCGCCGTGCTGACGGCGCACATGGCACAGCAGATGCTCCATCCCGGCCAGGCGCCGCTGCTGGAGCCGGGGCCGCAGCAGATGGCGCTGCCGGGCCTGCAGCGGGACAGCCAGCTGGAGCTGCTGCACCTGAAGGACGGCCGCGTGATCGAGCAGCACGCGCGCGGCATGCAGCTGGGCAGCGAACCGGCGCGCTTGTGGTCGTTCCGCGATATCACCGAGCGCACCCAGGGCGAGCAGCGCGAGCAGACCCGGCGCCACGTGCTGGAGTTGCTGGCCACCGGGGCGCCGCTGCAAACCATCCTCGAGAGCGTGGTGCAGGGCGTCGAGGCGGGCAACGAGGAAATGTTGTGCAGCATCCTGCTGCTGGACGAGAGCGGCGAGCACCTGCTGGTGGGCGCCGCGCCCAGCCTGCCGGCTTTCTTCAACGCCGCTGTGCACGGGCGCGCCATCCACGGCGCGCCGGGCGCCTGTGCCCAGGCGGTGCTGACGCGCAGCCGGGTGATCGTCGAGGACATCCGCCAGGCGCCGACCTGGATGGAGTACCGCGACCTGGCCTTGCAGGCCCGGCTGGGCTCGTGCTGGTCCGATCCGATCTACGGCGTCGGCGGCAATGTGCTGGGCACCTTCGCCATCTACCACCGCGAGGCCCGCCTGCCCAGCCTGGCCAATATCGCGCTGATCGAGCAGGCGGCGCGGCTGGCCGGCATCGCCATCGAGCAGGCGCAGGCTGCCGTGGCGCTGCGCGCCGGCGAGGCCCGCTTCCGCAGCCTGTACGACCACGCGCCGGTGGCGCTGTGGGAGCAGGACTGGTCGGGCGTGCACGCCGCGCTGGCCGAGCTGGAGTTGTCCGGGGTCGACGACCTGGGTCGCTATCTGCAGGCCAACGCCAGCCAGCTGCAACGCCTGGCCTCGCTGGTGCGCATCGTCGACGTCAACGCCGCCGCGCTGGCGCAGGTGGGGGCGGCGCCGGGGCGCAAGGATTTATCGCAGCTGAGCCTGGCGCAGAACTTCGACCTGGCCGCCATGCCCAGCTTCGCGCTGGCGCTGACCGCGCTGGCGCAGGGCCAGCATTTCTTCGCCTGCGAAGGCAGCTACACGCGCCTCGACGGCACGGCCCGGCTCAACGAGCTGACCCTGCTGGTGATGCCTGGTCATACGCACAGCCTGGATTTCGTCATCGTCTCGACCCTGGACGTGACCGAGCGGCGCCGCATGAACGACGAGCTGCGGGTGCTGGCCACCACCGATTTCCTCACCGGCCTGCCGAACCGGCGCGAGTTCATGCGCCGCCTGGAGGACGAGCACGCCCGGCTGCAGCGCGACATCGGCGCCTGCGCCGCCGTGCTGCTGCTCGATGTCGACCATTTCAAGCACATCAACGACGAGCACGGCCACGCGGCCGGCGACGCCGTGCTGCGCCAGCTGGGCGCCCTGCTGCGCGACGGCCAGCGCAAGATCGACATGCTGGGCCGCATCGGCGGCGAGGAATTCGCGGTGCTGCTGCCCGGCACGACGCTGGACGCGGCGGCGGTGTACGCCGAGCGCCTGCGGCTGCGGGTGGCCGAGGCGGCCATGCTGCTGGACGACGGGCTGCGGCTGACGGTGACGGTGACGGTAAGCATAGGCATCGCCGCGCTGGGCGGGGCCGACAGCGGCGGCGATGTGGCCTTGCGGCGCGCCGACCAGGCCTTGTACTGCGCCAAGCGCGGCGGGCGTAACCGGGTGGAACTGGCGGAGGCGGGGATGAAGGCGGATCGGCCGGGAGTTCAGGTCCCGGCCGCTTCCGATTGAAACGGTAAGTACTGCTTAGACTGCGTGTTCCAGCATGGCGCGCTGCTGCTGTTTGCGGGAGCGCGAGCGGAAGATCATGTAGATGCCGACCGGGATCAGCAGCGGCAGCAACAGGGGCGAGACCGCCGCCGCCACCACCACCGCCAGCAGCACCATGCCGCTGATCATCAGGATGCCGAGGCCGGCGAACAGCACGCCGACGAACACGGTCGCGCAGGTGATGGCCACGGCGGCGATCAGCAGGCCGCCGCCGGCGAACAGGGTGCCGAGCAGGAAGCCGATCGGGCCGTCGATCTCGTCGCCGTCGATGTTGACGTGCATGCCGTCACCGAACACCGACTGCCATGCGGAGGCGGCCAGCAGGATGATGAAGGCGGCGAATACCAGTTTTTTAGCGGTGATTTTCATGGCTGACCTCGGTGGTTGGGTTGTTTCGTATTTCTTTTGCCGTTTGGCATGGTTGAACTTTACCGAGCCCGCCCGGCGGCGGCCAGCGGATTGCGACAGACCGGCAAATTGGCGGGATGGAAGGCCGGTCCGGCGCGATGAGCGGGGAATGTTCCTTGATTTAAAGTTATGCCTGCCTATACTGATAATCTACCTATTGCAGGGAGGGCTTTAACATGGCTTGGCTAGATTTGAGCGAGGGTCAATCGATATCCTCGATGTGCAAGCGGACTCGGCGCCAACGTAGCGCCCAGCAGCTTTCCGGAGGAGGACCGAAAGGCCCGCCATCGGCGCCGCCGACGATACCGCCTATCATCATTACGCCGTTCAGTTACCACATGCCGGATCCGGCCATCGATCCGCGCATTACGCCCCTGCGGCCGCCGATCATGCCGCCGCCGCGGCCATGCATCTCGTGCTGAACGTCGTCGACTGACCGCCAACCGCCAGACGTAAAAAAAGCCCGCTCAACGCGGGCTTTGGTGCTGGGCCCATCGGGCTCAATAGAATTTCTCGTCATCGGCCTTGCGACGGCTGCTGGCAAAACCCAGCAGGCCAAGGCCGGTCAACAGCATCGCATAGACTTCGGGTTCCGGTACGGCCGCGATGTAGGAATGGTTATCCGACTCGAAGGCGTTCTGGTTGGCCGAGAACGTGACCTTGGTGATGGTGGTGCCGCTGTTGGTGAAGAAGTTCATGTAGAAGCCGACTTGCTGGTTGCCGTTGGCCATCAGGTTGGCGGCGCCCGCCATATCGTTGCCGTTGATTTGCAACACCATCGTATTGCCGCTGTACATGGTGACGATGTTGTAGTCGTCCGGCGAACCCATGTAGTAACCAAAATAGCTGACGCCCATGCCGCCGAAGGTCACGCTGGACGACGATGGCTGGCCGTTGCTGACGCCGACCGAGAAGAAGGCGGTGGGGTCGCCCGGCGGCTGCGCCGCATAGCCGGAATTGCCCGGCGACGGGATCAGCGCGCCAAGTTGATCGTAGGTGGCGAAGCCGATCGGCAGCAGGCCGTCGTCGAAGGTGTTGGTGGTGACGCCGCCAACGCCGGAGGTGAGGCCGCCGGAGGCGCTATAGGTGACGGCGGCGCTGGCGCTGAGCGCGGCGCCGGCCAGGGCGAGGGCCAGCAAGGTTTTGGAAATGGACATTTTGGCGTTCCTTATGTGAGGCCGGTGAACGATTGCACCGTGCTTGAGCTTTTATTAACTACTGGAAACTGGTGATTCAAGATTGATAATAGTAATATTCCCTTGACAATGCCCGTTCAACTTTAGAGTGTTTGTTCGGTTTATGTTAATTTCCATGCCTGTTTGTGACATTGACGTGTCGCTGGCGGCGGAAATACCGGCACCAGCCCCTCAGTGACTAGCAACTTGCTGATGAGAAAGTTAAATCGGCTATGGCGCGTTATTGACAATTTGCTGCAAAAAACTAACAGCCGGCCGCGCCGGCCGCTTATCATTTCACCCCCATCCATTTTTCACCACGAGCCGACAGCATGAGCGCAGACTACCCCGATACCGAACAGCAGCAGGACGACGACGCCCCGATCCAGGAGGCGCGCGTATGGCAAGGGAATGGCTGGACCGCGCGCGTCATCAAGAACGATGACGACGAGGGCTGGGCGGTGGCGATGATCAAGGATGGCGAGCCGGAACCGGCGCTGGTGGGGCCGTGGACCATGGGCCGCGACAAGAAGAACCCCAAGCCGCTGGACGTCAACGCCTTCAACACCCTGGTCAAGACCGCCAACGAGGTGATCCGCCGCCACGAGCAGCAGCTGCATGCCCAGTTGCACAAGAACGTCTTCGTCAACGGCGAGGACGGCCAGGTCAAGGTCTGCCTGGACATCGTGCCCGACGAGGACGACCCCTACGCCACGCTGAGCGCCTTCGACCCGTATGGCGAGGAGCTGGCGCGGGTGCGGGTGGCGCCGACCTTCAAGCTGAGCGTGACCAGCGCCTCGGCATGGATGGAGAACGGCTACCGCAAGCCCTAGTTTCCCGCGTCATTTGTTCTTTACTGGAATTAAGATTTCGTTAAATAAACGTGTAAGAGGATGTAACATTCTATCGTGCGCGGCCGGTTAAAAATGATGAGACTGCTACATTTTGGACTCCCATTTTTTAGGAGTTCGATATGATAAAAGTCAAAGTTTTGGTTGGCGCCATCGCAATGGCCGGCGCTGCTTTGCTGTCGCAAGGCGCGTTTGCGGCAGACATCAGCAATCCCGACACCCCGCTCGATCTGAGCAGCGGTGCGGACTTCGGTGGCCACTTCATTACCGGTGGCCACAAAGACGATACCTTTGCCGACAAATACACCTTCACCCTGACCGGCGCCTCGACCATTTCGGCTGACGTCTACTCGCATTCGGGCAATGCGAGGAACGGCCTGGACATCAGCGGCCTGGCGCTGTACAACGCCGGCGGCCTGCTGCTGGGCGGCAACCAGCTGTCGACCGGCGAGACCGACCAGTGGCAGCTCGATTCGGCCGTGCTGGGCGCCGGCAGCTACTACGTGTTGATCAGCGGCCATGCCATGTCCAACTCGTCGGGCGTGTATTCGTCCGGCGTCACCGTGACGGCCGTGCCGGAACCGGAAACCTATGCCATGCTGCTGGGCGGCCTGGGCCTGATCGGCGCGATGGTGAGCCGCCGCCAGCGCAAGCAGGCTTAAGCCTTTGCCGCACTGATCGACAGCCAGGCCGTTGCGACGGCCTGGCTGTTTTTGTTTCTGTGGCCGGGGCGGGCCGGACCTGCTAGTATTTCCTATGCGCATTAGCTCACAATAGGAAAATCGATGGAAAGTCGTCTCACCCGCCTGGAAGCCGTGCAAACCATGCTGCTGGAAATCGGGCAGAAGTCGAGCAGCTGCACCGATATCAGCGAGTTCCTGCAGGCCGTGCATGCGGCGCTGGGCCGCATCATGTATGCCGCCAATTTCTTCGTGGCGTTGAGCGACCGCGACGGTCCGGTCAACCAGGTGCGCTTCGTGTATTTCGTCGACGAGGTGGACGATCCGCCCAGCCGCGACGAGCTGTTCGAGCTGGTCGAGGGCGAGTCGCCGACGGCGACCGTGATCAACACCCGCGCGCGCATGGTGATGACGGCGGCCGAGCACCAGTCCCGGCGCGAGGCCAACGCCGGCTTCGGCATCGGCACCATCGCCGAGCACTGGATGGGTTGCCCGCTGCTGGACCAGAACCACCAGTCGCTGGGCGCCATCGTGATCCAGAGCTACGACAAGGAACACACCTTCAACGAGGAAGACCAGGCGCTGTTCGCGCTGATCGCCAACCACGTGTCGAGCGCGCTGCAAGGCTTGCAGAGCATGGACCGGCTGGAACGCGCGGTGCAGGAGCGCACCGCCTTGCTGGCGCACGAGGTGGCCGAGCGCCGCCGCGCCGAGAACATCCAGCGCGCGCTGTACGAGCTGGCCAACCTGTCGGCCACGGCCACCGGCGGCAGCCGCCTGAACATGCGGCTGCACCAGATCATCAGCGAGCTGGTGCCGGCGCAGAATTTCCTGATGGCGCTGTACCACCCGGACACCAAGGAAATCAGCATCCCGTACTTCGTCGACGAGAAGGACCAGCAGGCGCCGGTCAAGCGCTTCGACTACGGCGTCGGCATGTCCTCGTATGTCCTGCAGCGCAAGCAGGCCATGCTGCTGGACCGCGCCGGCTTCAAGGCGCTGGTGGCCAGCGGCGAGATGGATCACCCGCTGGGCAATACCGACATCGCCAGCTGGATGGGCGCGCCGATGCTGCTGGGCGACGTGGCCTACGGCGTGATCATCGTGCAGAGCTACGACGACTCGGTGACCTATACCCAGGCCGACCTCGACATCCTGGCCTTCATGGCCAGCCACGTGGCGGTGGCGATCGCGCGCATGCAGGCCGACCGCGAGATCCGCCGCGCCAAGGACGCGCTGGAGGAGCAGAACGCGGCGCTGGAGAATGCGCTGACCTCGCTCAAGGATGCGCAGGGCGAACTGGTGCGGCAGGAGAAGCTGGCCTCGCTGGGCCGGCTGGTGGCCGGCGTGGCGCACGAGATCAACACGCCGCTGGGCATCTGCGTGACGGCCACCAGCCACCTGGTGGAAGAGCTCAAGCTGACGCGCGAGGACATGGCGGCCGGCACGCTGGACGAGGACGGCCTGAACCAGTTCTTCGACATCATCTCGCAATCGCTGCGCATCATGACCACCAACACGCAGCGGGCGGCGGCGCTGGTGCGCAGCTTCAAGCAGGTGGCGGTGGACCAGTCGTCCGACGATATCCGCAGCTTCAACCTGCGCAAATACCTGGACGAGGTGCTGCTGTCGCTGCAACCCAAGCTGAAGGGCAAGCCGATCGCCGTCGAGATCGATTGCGACGAGCACATCAACATGGCCAGCTTCCCCGGCGCGGTGTCGCAGATCGTCACCAATATGGTGGTCAACTCGCTGGTGCACGGCTTCGAGGAGGGACAGTCCGGCAAAATCAAGATCAGCGGCAAGGTGGACGGCGACTTCGTCGACTTCGACTACAGCGACGACGGCGCCGGCATGGACAACAGCACGCTGGCGCAGCTGTTCGATCCCTTCTTCACCACCAAGCGCGGTTCGGGCGGCAGCGGGCTGGGCGCGCACATCCTGTACAACCTGGTCACCGGCGCGCTGGGCGGCACCATCAAGGTGGTCAGCGCGCCCGGCATGGGCTTGCACTACAAGCTGCGCTTCCCCAAGGTCAAGCGCAAGTAAGGCCTACCCCGCACGGCAATGATGCTCTGGGGTCAGACCCCGTACGGGGTCTGACCCCGCTGTGCCGGGTTACTTCGTTGCCTTGCTGATCTCGATTTCCCAGTCCACGCCGGAATCGATGTGGTGCTGTTTGGCATAGTTGCCCTGGCTGACGGCGACCGCCACATCCAGCAGGCTGTTCAAATAGACCAGCGGCTTGCCCTGGGCGACGCCGCCGAAGGTGTGTTCGAACGGCGCCACCACCTTGTCCACTTGCTTGCCCTTGTGCAGGATGCGCACCTGCACGCGCTCGTGCACGCCGATGCCCAGCTCGTCGAACAGCGCTTTCGGGATATTGGTCCAGACATTGCCGTACTTGATGTCCAGCACAGGGATGATGCCGCGCACCACCTTGCCCTGGCGTACCGCCTTTTGGTAAGGGATCTTCACCACCGATTCACTTGTCAGCACCGGGCCGACCTGCTCGAAGTTGATCGCGCCCGAGGCCAGCCGCGCGCCGACGTAGGCATAGACGTCGCGGCCGTGGAAGGTGTAGGACTCGCCGGAGCCGGCCAGGCGGTTGACCTTCTCGTCGATCTCGCGCAGCTCGGCCACGCCGTCGCGCTCGGCGATCAGCGTGAACAGGCCGTTGTCGGGGCCGACGAAATAGCGGCCTTCTTTGGTTTTCAACACCACCGACTTGCGGGTGGTGCCCACGCCGGGATCGACCACGGCGACGAACACGCTGCCTTGCGGCCAGTAGTTGGCGGTCTGGTACAGGCGGTAGGCGCCCAGCCAGATGTCGTAGTCGGGGATGTTGTGGGTCAGGTCGGAAACGTTCAGCTTGGGATCGACGCCGAAGGCCACGCCGTGCATGGCGGAGACGGCGCCGTCCGAGGTGCCGAAGTCGGTCAGCAGCACGAGAGCATTGCTGGCGTGGGCTTGCGCGGCCATCAAGGTGCTGAGGCAGGCGGCGGCGAACAGGGTGGAGATGCGGGTGAGCTTCATGGAGTCCTCAGTTTAAAAAGTGTAGCGCAGGCGGCCGTAGAAGTATGCGCCGTTGACGCCGATCGGGTTGATGAAGTTGTATGGCAGCGCGCCGCCGTAGGTGGCGTTGTTGGTCTGGCGCACGCGCTCCGGATAGCGGTCGAGGATGTTGTCGCCGCCGACGGCCAAGGTCAGTTGCTTGTTCAGCTTGACCTGCGCTTCCAGGTCAACCGACCATACCGCACCGAACGATTGCGCATGCACGCCGTCGTCGAGGGGCGCGTCCTGGTCGTACGAGAAATCCTTCAGCGCGCCGAAGCGGGTGGCGCGCGCCAGCAGGCTCCAGCGCGCGGCCTGCCAGTCGGCGCTCAGCACCAGCTTGCTGGTCGGCGAGGCGTGGCGGATGCGGAACAGGCTGGTGTCGGTCAGCAGCGTCAGCGACGGATCGATGTTGGCCAGCGCGGCCGAGCCTTGCCGCACGTGGTCGATGCGGGTCTGGTTCAGGTTGAGCGCGGCGTTCAGGTCCAGCTTGCCGCCGGCGAAGCGCAGGTCGTGGTTCAGCACCGCGTCCAGGCCGGTGGTGCTGGTGTCGAGCAGGTTGGCCAGGTAGGCCACCGACTGGATGTCGCTGCGGCCGATGCTGGCCAAATACGCGGTGGCGGCGTCGCTTTGCAGGTCGCTGGTGCGGGTGATGCGGTCGCGGATCTTGATGCGGTAGGCGTCCAGCGTGAAGCTGGTGTTGCGCTGCGGCCGCCATGCCAGGCCCAGCGACAGGTTGGTCGACTTCTCAGGCTTGAGCGCCTCGGCGCCGAAGCTGCGCGCCAGCGGATCGCTGGCCGGCAGCAGCGAGGCGGTCTGCAGGCCGCTGCCGTCGCTGTTGAAGTTGAGCGTGGAGAAGCGGAAGCCGGTCTGCACCAAGGCCGGCGCGCGGAAGCTGTTGGACAGCGAGCCGCGCAGCAGGAAGGACTCGCTCAGCTTGTAGCGTGCCGACAGCTTGCCGGTGCTGGCGCTGCCGAAGTCGCTGTAGTCGGAGTAGCGGGCGGCCGCGCCCAGCAGCAGGCGGCTGGTGATATCGCTTTCGAGGTCGGCGTACACCGAGCGGATAGCCCGGCTGCCGTCGAAGGCGTCCTGCGGACGCAAGCCGGGGCCGGCCTGCGCGCCCGGCGGCGCGTCGACGATGGGGCCGGCCGCGTAGGAGGCTGCGTCGCCCGGCGAGCTCTGGTAGGTTTCGTGCATCAACTCGGCGCCCAGCGCCAGGTTGACGGGCGCGCCCAAGCCCAGGTCGAGCTCGCGCGTGAGGTCGGCGTTGAGCGCGTTCTGGCGGAAGTCGAAGCTGGCCAGGTGGAAGTGGGTCGGACTCTGCGCGCCCAGCGAGGCGTTGGCCGAGTTGCTCAGGTCGTAGCGGAACAGGTTGCCGCCGTGGCGCGCGCTCAGGTCGGCGTTCCAGCCGGCGGCGGTGAAGCGGGCGCCGGCCACGATGCTGGTGTCGGTCATGTCGCCCTGGGTCACGGGGCGGTAGCCGGCCGGGTACAAGGCCGGCACGTTGGACGGGTCGCCCGGATAGCGGAAGTAGGCGCTGCCGTCGGACTTGCGTTGGTTGACGGTGGCGAAGGAATAGGCGTCGACGCCGTTCGCCAGCGGCAGCAGGGCGTTGTAGAACAGGTAGTTGTTGTTCTGGTGAGAGTCGCCGGATTTGAACACCACCTTGCCGTCCAGCGCCAGGTCGGCCGGGGTGGCGTTCCACGAAGTCCAGCCGGCGTCGCTGAAGCCGGCGCGCTGGGTCGGGGCGCGGCTGCGGGTATCGAAGCCGAAGCGCAGGAAGCCGGCGTCGCCCAGCGGCACGCCGTAGTCGGCGCTGGCGGTCTTGGTCTGGCCGTCGGTCTTGCTCTCGTTGGTGGGCTTGAAGTCGGTGTGGTTGGCGCCGTAGCCGACCGAGGCCGAGCCGCCGCTGCGGGCACTCTTCAGCACAATGTTGATGACGCCGGCCACGGCGTCGCTGCCGTACTGGGCGCCGGCGCCGTCGCGCAGGATTTCAATGTGGTCGATGGCGCCGGGCGGTATCGCGTTGACGTCGACCGGCACCGTGCCGGCGAAGCTGCTCTCGGTGTCGAGCACGGCGCTGGTGTGGCGGCGCTTGCCGTTGATCAGCACCAGCACCTGGTCCGGCGCCAGGCCGCGCAGCTGGATGCCGCGCACCGAGTCCGAGGCGCCGCTCGATTCGATGCGCGGGAAGTTGATCGACGGCGCCAGGTTTTGCAAGGCCGCGCCCAGTTCGCCGCTGGACAGGGCGTTCTCCACTTCGCGCTGGCCGAAGCGGTCGATCGGCACGGCGCTGTCGTACACGGTGCGGTTGCGCGCGCGCGAGCCGACCACGGTGACCTGGTCGATGGCGGCGGCGTCGGCTTGTTGCGCCTGCGCCTCGGGCAGCGCGGCCAGCAGCAGCGCGCAGGCAAGCACGCTGCGGCGCAAAGGCAAGTGGGGGAGGGCGTGCGGGTACTGGCTGCGTGGCATCGTGAATTCCTTGCGTGGACCGGACTACGATCTTACGGGCAAGGAATTCAGTTTAACAAAGATCTATTGCAAATATGCTTATGCGAGGCTCAGTCCGGGAAGCGCTCGTTGATGGCGACCGCCTTGTCGATGTTCTGGCACAGCAGGTCGACGAAGACCGGGTCGAGGTGATGGCCGGCCACTTCACGCAGGTGCTCGACCACCTTGTCGATCGGCCAGGCTTCCTTGTAGCAGCGCTTGTGCATCAGCGCGTCGAACACGTCGGCCACGGCGACGATGCGCGCGTACAGGTGGATGTCGTGGCCCTTCAGGCCTTGCGGATAGCCGCTGCCGTCGAATTTTTCGTGGTGCTGGTGGGCGATCACGGCGGCCGCCTTCAGGATCGGGCGCTGCGAGCCGTCGAGGATGGACAGGCCGACGGTCGGGTGCTGCTTCATGATTTCCCACTCGGCCGCGTCGAGCTTGCCCGGCTTGAGCAGCACCGCGTCCGGCGTGGCGATCTTGCCGATGTCGTGCATCGGCGCGGCGTGGCGCAGCACGGCGGTTTCGTCGTCCGGCATGCCGGAGGCCTGGGCCAGCAGGTGGCACACTTCCGACATGCGGCGCACGTGGTTGCCGGCCTCGTTGGAGCGCGACTCGACCACGTCGCCGAGGCGCAGGATCAGCTCGGCCTGGGTGTCGGTGATTTCCTGGGTCAGCAGGATGTTGTCGAAGGCGATGGCGACGCCGGAGCAGAACACTTCCAGCAGCTTGGTGTCGATCTCGGAGATTTCTTCCACGCCCTTGAGCACCAGCAGCGAAGCCTTGCCGCTGTTGTTGGGGAAGTAGCCGATGTAGGTGTCGCCTTCGACGCGCGAGATCTTGTTGCTCTTGGCGGCGTCGAGCTGGGCCAGCACGGCGGCGTCCAGCAAGGTGCCGTCCTCGTCGCCGATCTGGGCCAGGATTTCGTATTCGTTCTCGCCGCTGATGGCGGTGGCGCCGCGCAGGCGCAACAGCATGCTGTGCTCCAGGCGCAGCAGCGCCACCACTTGCTGCAGCAGGCCGTTGGCGAAGTCTTTCAGGTTGCGTTGCTGGAAGATGTGGGCCGAGGCGGCGATCACGCGCTCCAGGCCTTCGCGGTAGTTCAGTTGCTGGCGGCGGGCTTCCTCGACCTTCATGATGTCGCGGTAGGCGCGCAGCGCGGCGAAGGTGGTGGTGAACAGCTTGGTGCGGTCGAGCTCGGTCTTTTCCTTGTAGTCGTTGATGTCGTAGTTGACGATCACGCGTTCTTCAGGGGCCTGGCCGGGCTGGCCGGTGCGCAGCACGATGCGGGTGAACTGGTTGTCGAGGTCTTCGCGCATCCAGCGCGCCACTTCCAGGCCGCTGTCTTCCTTTTCCATCACCACGTCGAGGAACACCAGGGCGATGTCGGTTTCGCGCGCCAGCACTTCCTTGGCTTCGGCGCCGCTGTAGGCGTGCACGAAGCTCAGGGCGCGGCCGTCGAGGCGGAAGCGGCTCAGCGTCAGTTTTGTAATGTCATGGATGTCCGGTTCGTCGTCGACCAACAGGACTTTCCAAGGCGCTAGCTTAGGCGAGGCAGAAGACAAAAAGGACATAGGGACGGGTTCCGCAAAATGGCACTACCAAATAGTTTTTCGATTGTAGTCTTACCCACTGCTCTTAACAACAGGCAACAAAAATTCCTGTTGCTTTGCACAACACTCCCGAGGTGTTTCCGGGCGCTCTGATTGTACGTCGCGCCTGAGCGCGGCGGCGCAGCGTTAGTCTTCTGTAACGCTTATGTGCAGCCGAAACAATACTTCGTTTTTGGCAATATTGCTATCTCTGTGAGAATTATTTTTACCGGCGTGTGACAGGACGCCGCCGCCGCCGAGAGGGGGGATGTAAATAAATGTAAAATAGAAACTTTCCCACTGGTAACTCCAATAGATGTCTGTCATTTCCACGGTCCGCCCCGCCCACGCCGCATTGCCTTACCGCCCCGACATCGACGGGCTGCGCGCCCTGGCGGTACTGGCGGTGGTGTTCTATCACGCCTTTCCCGACAAGCTGCGCGGCGGCTTTGTCGGCGTCGACGTTTTCTTTGTCATTTCCGGTTATCTGATCTCCCTCATCATTTACCGAGGTCTGCAGCATGACGCTTTCAGCTTCGCCAGCTTTTACGGCCACCGCATACGGCGCATCTTTCCGGCGCTGGTACTGGTGCTGGCGGCGTGCTACGGCTTCGGCGCGGTGGCGCTGCTGGACGACGAATTCGCTCAGCTGGCGCGCCATACCGCGGCCAGCGCCGGTTTCGTGCAAAACCTGGCGCTGTATCGCGAGTCCGGCTATTTCGACAATGCCGCCGAGTTCAAGCCGCTGATGCATCTGTGGTCGCTGGCCGTCGAGGAACAGTTCTACCTGGTGTTTCCGGTGCTGGTCTGGGCCGTCTGGCGGCGCGGCTGGAACCTGGCCGCCGTGGTCGGCGGGGTAGCGCTGTTGTCGTTCGGGCTGAACGTGGCCGGGGTTGACGCCCATCCGGCCCGCACCTTTTTCTTGCCGCAGACGCGACTGTGGGAGTTGCTGGCCGGCGCGCTGCTGGCGCAGGCGCAGTGGCGCGCTGGACCGGCGCCGCGGTTCGCTGCGCTGGGCGGCAACCTGTGCGCGCTCGCCGGCCTGGCGCTGCTGCTCGGCAGCGCCACCGGCTTGAGCAAGGCGCAGGCCTATCCCGGCTGGTGGGCGCTGCTGCCGGTGCTGGGCGGCGTGCTGCTGATCATGGCCGGACCACAGGCGCTGATCAACCGCCATCTACTCGGCAGCCGGCCGCTGCGCTGGATCGGCAAGATCAGCTATCCGCTGTATTTATGGCACTGGCCGCTGCTGGCGTTCTCGCGCATCCTCGACGAGCTGCCGATCGGCGAACGCAATGCGGCCGTGAGCATGAGTTTCGTGCTGGCCTGGCTGACCTGGCGGCTGGTGGAACAGCCGCTGCGCTACGGTGGCCACGGCGCGCGCAAGACGGTGCTGCTGGGCGTGGCGCTGGCCTGCCTGGCCGGCCTCGGCCTGCATCCGGTCGAGCTGGGACGGGCGGGGGTGCAAACGGCGCAGCTGCGCAACAGCCTCAACCGTTTCGACTATCCGTACAAGCAAAGCTGCCAGCCCATGCTGGGCACAGGCTACGACGGCGGCTGGTGCAATGCCGGCAACGCCGGCGCGCTGGCGCCCGATACCCTGCTGGTCGGCGACAGCTTCTCGAACGCCTACGCGCCCATGCTGGCCGAGCATGCGCGTGACGGCGGCGATGGGCGCTTCGTGCAGATCGGCATGGGCGGCTGCCCGGTGCTGGCCGACTACGGGCGGCCGGACTGCCGCGCCTTCAGCCAGGCCGTGGCCGGCTATCTGCAACGCACGCCGTCGCTGCGCACCGTGATTCTGGCGGGACACTGGCCGGCTTATGTCGACCACCAGGAGCTGGGGCCGCAGGTCGAGACCGCCGCCTCCTTCGACCAGGCGTTCGCCCGCACGGTGGCGCAGTACCAGGCGCGCGGCTTGCAGGTGGTGGTGCTGCTGGCGCCGCCGACCGGCAGCAAGCCGCGCGCGTGCATCGCGCGGCCGATTACGCTAACCACGAAACGACTGTGCGACGTGCCGACCGCGACCGCGATGGACAACGATGGCGGCTACCGGCTCCGCATGCTGCCGCTGCTGGCGCAGCACCAGGTGGCGGTGTTCGACCCGTTCCCGGTGCTATGTCCCGGCAAGGTCTGCAAGACCCTGGACGGCGAGCGCATCCTGTACGCCGACATCAATCACCTGAGCCTGTTCGGTGCCCAGTACCTGGCCCGCAACGGCAGGCCGGCGCTGGACGCTGTATTGCCGCGCCATGAAAAAAGCCCGCAAGGAGCGTGACGCTCGTTGCGGGCCGGGACAGCTGGGGTAACTAGTTCAACGGCTTAGCTCAGGGTCGGCAGGCCGGTCAGGTAGCCGACGGCGGCGCCGAAGCGGTCGCGGTAGTTGGCGCGGATCAGCGGGTCCAGCGTCGTCTGCACCTTGCTGTGCAGCGCCGAGTCCCAGTCGCCTGGATGCTGGAAGTTGCTCATGATGTAGGCGAAGCCGTTCATGTCATCGACCGCGTGCAGGCCGGTCGACTCGGCGCCGGCCGGGGTCGACAGCAGGCGCGTCAGCGCCTTGGTGTCGACGTTGTACGCCCACAGGAAATTGTTGACGTGCATGCCGCTGTCTTCGCCGATGAACAGCGTGCGCAGTTTTTCCGAGAACTTGATGTTGTCCGGATTGGCGATCTTGTCCGGGTTGGCCAGGTTGCCCAGTGCATCAGGCTTGGCCAGGTCCTCGCCCACCAGCGCCGGCACGGCGGCCATGTCAACCGGCACCCATTCGCTGTTGATGGCGGCGCCGGTGTCGTCCACCTGGCCGGCCTTCAGGTTCAGCGCGTACACGATGCCGGCGCTCGGACCCTGGATCTTGATGCCGCCGGAGCCGTCCTTCATGGCGCCGTTGATGTAGCTCATCGCCGAGTAGGCGATCTTGTCCTTGGCGTTGACGGTCGTGCCTTCCATCTTGGTGAAGCCCAGGCTGCCGCCTTTGAGCGCGGCGTAGCGGTGGGTTTCCAGGAAGGCCGCGGCCTTTTCCTTGCCCGGCACGATCTTGATCCAGTTGCTCTTGCCGCTGAACGGGATCTTGGTGTACGTGGCGTCGGTCGGGTCGGTGGTCTTGACGCTGAGGATGTCGGCCGCCTTCAGGGTGTCGGCCAGGGCCTTGATCTCGGCGCTGGTGGCGCTGCCCAGCTTGATCCACGACAGCGTGGCCGAACCGCCGTTTTCGGCGGTCTTCTGGGTCCATTTGGCGACGTACAGGGTGCCGCTCGACAGGTCCTGCGCCTTGTCGGCGACGAACATGAACAGGCCGCCGTTGGTGGCGTCGTCGCCCATCAGCGCGGTGCGCTCGTCCGGCATCACCTGCACCAGCTCGTGCGAGATGCGGCCCATGCAGTAGTGCTTCTTGACGCTGCCGGTACCGTCCGGGTTGACGGTGATTTCCGGCATGTGGCCGTAGTGGTATGGGTTGGCCTTGGTGGCGTCGCCGTACAGGTTGGTGCTGAAGTTGGCGAACTGGGTGTTGCTGGCGATGCTGGTCGCGTCCGGCTCGTACTCTTCGCTCGACAGGTGGGTGTTCCACGGCGAGCGGCTGGCGCCGCAGGTGATCCACAGGCCGTTGACGCCGCTGGTGTTGACGTTGTGGTACTTGACCAGGGTCAGCGCGCCGGTGGTCTTGTCCTGGTCCAGGGTCAGCACGGCGATCGGCGACGGCAGCATGCCGTACATCGAGTCGCCCTTGACGTTGCGGGTAGCGTATTCGAACTGCACCACGGCGAACACGGTGTTGCCCTTGATGCCAGGCACGGTCGGCGCGGCCAGCTTGAGCAGCGAGGTGCCATCCGGGCAGTCGGAGAAGAACTGGCGCTGGGCGGCGTCGGTCTTGTCGACGATGGGCTGGTTGTTGATGTCGTAGTAGCCGCCGGCCAGCACGGTGCCGCCGCTGCCGTTGGACACTTTGGCGCCGGTGATGAAGAAGGTCTGGTAGGCCAGCGAATAAGGCTGGGTCTTGCCGTCGGAGTAGGTCATGTTCAGCGTCGAGCCGACCGTGGTGGTGGCCATGGCGGCGGCGTCGCTCAGCGACGGCGCGGCCATGCCGGTGAAGGTCACCGACAGCAGCTGCGGCGCTTGCGCGGCGGTGTCGCCGCCGCCGCAGGCGGCCAGCAGGGCGGCGGTGGCGCTGCCGCCGGCCAGCGGCAGCAGCGGCGCGCTGGACAAGAATTTGAGGATGCTGCGGCGGGACAGATCGAGCGACTCGGTCATGGGAAAAATCCTGTTGTAATAGTGGCCATTCCATGTGCGGCGCCGGGCGCGGCATCATGCGAGGCGGTGGCTTCACCTCGACGGGCGCAATAGTAGTGATTTGATATGACAGGGGCGTGACATGGCGACAAACGGCAGGTAAAGTAAATCCGGTAACAAAGCAATTCAGCGCGGGCTCGCGACGGCGAAACGGGCTATATTGAAAGCATCAACCGTGAAGGAGAAGCAAATGCGAGGACTTACCCGTACCATGCTGGCGGCCGCACTGGCGCTGCTGGCCAGCGCCGCCTGGGCCGACGTCAGCGTCAGCTACGTCAAGCCGGACGACTTCGCCGACGTGCCGCGCAACGGCGTCGACCGCGAACGCGTGCTGAAGGATTTCAGCGATTATTTCGCCACCCTGAGCAAGAAACTGCCGGCCGGCCAGAACCTGAAGATCGAAGTGCTGGATATCGACCTGGCGGGCCGCATGTGGCCGCGCCGTAACGGCGGCGAGGACATCCGCGTCATGAACGGCGGCGCCGACTGGCCGCGCATGCACCTGCGCTACACGCTGGAGCAGGACGGCAAGACGCTGCGCAGCGGCGACGAGCAGCTGTCGAACATGAACTACATGCAGGGCATCAGCCGCTACAACGACGGCGACACGCTGCGCTATGAAAAGCAGATGCTGGACGACTGGTTCAACAAGGTCATCGTGCCGAAGGTGGCCAAGCGCTGAGCTGAGGCCTCGCCTCAGTCGAGGCGGTTGACCTTGGGGAACTTGGCCAGGAATTCCGGCGCCATCGGCGTCACCTGGCTGGTTTTGTAGTTGAAGAAGACGAAGCCGGACTTGGCCATCGCCACCAGCTTGCCGTCCTTGGGGCGGGTCACGCGGAAGGTGATGTCGCCGCCGTAGGCGTTGAAGTCCATCACGCCGATCTCGAACAGCAGCTGGTCGCGCGCGTGGGCTTCGGCCTTGTAGGTGGTGGCCAGGTCGGTGACGATGATACCAAGGCCGTCGCTGCCGGTTTCCGGCACGCCGAAGTCGTACAGGAAGCGGGCGCGCGCCTCGGAGATCATCGAGATCATCGAGTCGTTGCCCAGGTGGTTGGCGCCGTTGATGTCGGTCACGCGCACCGTCAGCTGGGTGGAAAAGTAGTATTGGTCTTCCGGGAAGTCCAGTTTCAAACGGGCCATGTGCTCACCTCTGTATCGATCCACGCATTCTAACGCAGGCGGCGCCTGGCCCTTTCGGGATAGGACCGGGCCGGCAATAGCGAGTACTATCAAAGTGGCAACTGAGTGCCAACTTTGAAAGGACATTCCATGTATGGTCTCACCCAGCTCGGCGTCATTCACACCCTGATCAGCCTGGTCGCCGTGGCGGCCGGCGTGGCCGCGTTCGCTCGCTACGGCCGCATCGACCCGGCCAGCCGCACCGGCAAGGTGTACGTCTACACCACCATCCTGACCTGCCTGACCGGCTTCGGCATCTTCGCCCACGGCGGCTTCGGCAAGCCGCATGCGCTGGGCGTCATCACGCTGCTGACGCTGGGGCTGGCGTGGTGGGCCGACCGCGGCAAGTTCGGCGCGCGCTCGGAGGCGGTGTCGGTGTGCGCGTATTCGATCACGTTTTTGTTCCACATGATCCCGGCCATCACCGAGACCAGCACCAGGCTGCCGCTGGGCAGCCCGCTATTGGCGGACGCCGAGGCGCCGGAGCTGAAGATCGCCACCGGCCTGCTGTTGCTGCTGTGCGTGGCCGGCACCAGCTACCAGCTGCGCCGGCTGAACCGGCCGCGCGAAACGCGCCCGGCGGCGGCGGCCTAGAGCTGCTCGCCGAGGAACAGCAGCGTGTTGCCGTGCGCCTGGGCGGCGGCGCGCTGGTGGTAGGACGCGCGATGGTTGCAGTTGAAGCCGTGCTCGGCCCCCGGGTAGATGTGGATCTCGACCTGCTCGTTGTCCTCGAAGCGCTCGGCGATGCTTTGCACGGCGGCCGGCGGGATGTGGCTGTCGGCGCCGCCGAAGTGCATCAGCATCGGCACCGTGACCTGGCCGGCGCGCTCCAGCGCGTTGTGGATGCCGCCGCCGTAGTAGCACACCGCCGCGTCCACCAGGCCGTTGGCGGCCGTGTGGTAGGACAGGCGGCCGCCGTAGCAGTAGCCGATGCTGGCGATCTTGTCGCCGACGCCGTCGGTCGCCCGCAGCGCCTTGACGGTGGCGGCGATGTCGGCCTGCGCCAGCGCGAAGTCGTTGGCGTTCATCAGCTCGACGGCGCGCTTCCAGCTCGCGTCGTCGTAAGCCAGTTCGATGCGCGCACCCTGGCGCCAGAACAGGTCCGGCGCGATCACCACGTAGCCGTCGGCCGCGTACTGGTCGGCGACGTTGCGGATGTGCTGGTTGACGCCGAAGATCTCCTGCAGCAGCACGATGCCCGGCCCCTTGCCGCCGCGCGGCAGCGAGACGTAGGCGCCGAAGCTGCCGTCGGCGGTGGCGATATCGATCCAGTGGCTGTTGGTTTCCATGGTGCTCCTTGTGCGTGGTGAATGGGGGCGGAGCGGCCATCCTACCTTTTTTTACGGCTTAGCGTTTGACCTTGCCGAAGGCGTCGCCCGCCTTCCAGCTCTGCATGGCCGGTGCGTTGCCGACCGCGTAGCCCAGGTTGAGCGTGAACTGCGCCTGCTGCACCATGCCCGACAAGTCCCAGTCGGCGTGGTATTCGTCGCTGACCTGGTGGTAGTCCTTCTTGAACGCGACCAGGCGCGCGGCCGACTTGACCGGGTCCTTGACGAACTCGAAGTGGCCGTCGCCGGAGAACACCGCCGAGCCGACGTTAAACGCCGGCACGCCGGCCTTGGCGAAGTTGAAGTGGTCGGCGCGGAAGTAGGCGCCGGACAGGTCGGGGATGGCCGGCGCCAGCTTCAGCCCCATTCTGCGCGCCACCACGCCGGCCGCCTCGTACAGGCTGCTGCGCTCTGCGCCGGCGACGCCGATGTCGCGCGTGGGGCCGACGAAGTTCATGCTGTCCAGATTGAGGTCGGCCGTGGTCTGCGCCAGCGGCCAGGCCGGTTTCTGCACGTAGGCGGCGCTGCCCAGCAGGCCTTGTTCCTCGGCGGCCGGCCACAGGAAGACCTGGGTGCGCCTGGTCGGATGCTTGACCGCTTCGGCCGCCATCGCCAGCAGCGCGGCGGCGCCGGAGGCGTTGTCGATGGCGCCGTTCCAGATATGGTCGCTGCGGTCGTCGCGGCGCACGCCTTCGTCCATGCCCAGGTGGTCCCAGTGGGCCGAGTAGACCACCGCCTGCGCCTTCAGTTTGGCATCGGTGCCGGGCACGATGCCGGCCACGTTGAACTGCTCGATCTGGCGGATCGCGCTGTGGATTTCGGCGTGTACGCTGGTCTTCAGGTCGACCGGGCGGAACTCGCGGGTCTCGGCCCGGGCGCGCAGCGCGTCCAGGTCGAAGCCGGCGGCGGCGAACAGCGCGCGCGCGGTGTCCTCCTGCAGCCAGCCCTCGACCGGATTGCCGGCGCCGGCCAGGTGGAAGCGTTCGTGACTGAAACCGTTGGCCGGCACGCTCCACGGGTACGAGGCGGAAGGCGTGGTGTGGATCAGCAGCACGCCGGCCGCGCCCTGGCGCACCGCCTCCTCGTATTTGTACAGCCAGCGGCCGTAGTAGGTGTAGGCCTTGCCGGCGAAGCGGTTCGGCTCCGCGGCGGTGGGCTGGGGATCGTTGACCATCATGACCAGGATCTTGCCCTTCATGTCGACGCCCTTGTAGTCGTCCCATTTCTCTTCCGGCGCGATGGCGCCGTAGCCGACGAACACCAGCGGCGCGTCGATGATGGTGTCGGCCTTGCCGCCGGCGGTGCCGAACACGATCTCGCTGCCGTTTTGCGGGGTGATGCTCTTGCCGTTGGCGTCGAACCGCACGAGGCTGTTGGCCAGCAGCTTGGTGCCCTCGATCTTGACCGGCATGCGGTAGCCGCCGCCGGCCAGCGGCTTGAGGCCGATGACGGCGGCCTGGGTTTCCAGGTAGCGCACCGCGAGGTCGCCGCCGCGCTGGCCGGTGCCGCGGCCTTCGAACAGGTCGTCGGCCAGGAAGGACAGGTGGGCGCGCAGCGGCGCTTCCGTCAGCACCGGCGCTTCCTGGGCGGCGGCGTGGAGGGAAGCCAGGCCAAGACCGGCGGCGATTGCGAAGGCTGGAAGACGCATATTTACTCCGTTTTGTGTGATTCGGTGCAGAAGCGGGCTATCTTACTGCACTTGTCAAAATTATTTGCCCAAATAAAGGAGAGCCATGAAAGTCATCATCATCACCGGCAGTTCGGACGGCATCGGCGCCGAGATGGCGCGCCAGCTGGCGCGCAGCCATGGCGGCGGCGTGGCGCTGGTGCTGGCGGCGCGCAACGCGGCGGCGCTGGAGCAGGTGGCCGCCGATTGTGCGGCGGCCGGTGCGCAGACGCTGGTGGCGTCGACCGACGTCTCGGTGCAGGCGCAGTGCACGGCGCTGGTGGCGGCCTGCGTGGCGCGCTTCGGCCGCGTCGATGCGCTGATCAACAACGCCGGCCGCTCGGCGCACGCGCTGTTCGAGGAGGTCGACAACCTGGCCTGGTACGAAGAGCTCATGAAGATCAACCTGTGGGGCAGCGTGTGGTGCACCCATGCGGCGCTGCCTTATTTGAAGCAGTCGCGCGGCAGCATCGTCGCGGTGTCGTCGCTGGCCGGGCTGGTCGGGGTGCCGGGGCGCACCGCCTACGGCGCCAGCAAGTTCGCCATGAGCGGCTTCTTCGAGGCCTTGCGCGCTGAATTGAAGGCGGCCGGCGTGAGCGTGACGATCGCCTATCCGGGCGTGGTGGCGACGCAGATCCGCTATCGCGGCTACAACGCGGCCGGCGGGGCGCTGGGCAGCAGCAGCCTGAAAGAGGACAAGGCGATGCCGGTGGAGGAATGCGCGCGGCTGATCGTCGACGGCATGCAGGCGCGCCGGCGCGAGGTGGTGATGTCGGCCAAGGGCAAGCTTGGACGGTGGATGAAGCTGATCGCGCCGGGACTGGTGGAGCGCATGGCGCTGGCGGCGCTGAAGGATGACGTGAAGCCACATTGAGGGTGTTTGCGGCGAGTTGTAAGCGAGTGTAAGAGTCGGTAAGAGCTTGTAATGGGCGTCAACTGATCGGATGGCTGCGCCGTTTTTTGCTCATGCGACACGGGATTGTCCCGATGCCGAAACCTAGAAAGAGGAAATACATCATGACCAAAATTATCGCTTCCCTGATCGCCGGCCTGTTCGCTACCGCAGCATTCGCACAAGCGCCAGTCGCCGCCACCACCGCGCCGGCCGCCAAGCCAGCCGTGGTGAAAACCGAAGCGAAGGCTGAAGTGAAGACTGAAGTGAAAACCGCAGAAGTCAAAACCGAAGCCAAAGTCCATCACAAGGCAAAAGAATCCAAGGTCGCAGCGCCAGTCGCCGCTGCGAAAGTAGAAACCAAGGTTGCCGCGCCAGTGGCCGCAGCCAAGTAATTAAATAAACTATATAAATCGTTTAAAGGAAATCACATCATGAAAAAAGTAATCGCTACCCTGATCGCCACCCTGTTCGCAGGCGCCGCATTTGCTCAAGCTCCAGCCGCTTCGGCCTCCGCAACCGTCGCCGCATCGACCCCGGCTCCAGCGGCATCGGCGCCAGCGGCCAGCGCACCGGCCAAGAAAGTGCATCACAAGAAGGCCAAGGCAGTCAAAGCCGCCAGCGCACCGGCAGCATCGACTCCGGCACCAGCAGCATCGGCTCCAGCAGCCAGCAAGTAATCCACGACGCAGTACGGCTTCGGCCCGAATGCCGCCCAGTTCACACTGGGCGGCATTTTTTTTGGGGTTCATCGCGGATTTCCGGGAAGTTGTTGTTGTCCCCATGTAAACGCGCTATCGCCGCTTTCCGCGCCGACCGGCAGACCTCGGCCATCAGCCATTCGTCGCTGCCGGGAAGGCGCAGCCAGATGGCTTTCCAGGCATTGCGGTTGCCGCTGCCGTACAGATTCGCAAAGCAGGACGGCGATACCGCGTGCTCGCCGTATTTGATTTCCGCCCCCTTCACTGTGGCGAAATACTGCTGGCGGTCGAAGCTGGCGCGCAACTGTGTTCCCTCTGGAAGGAAGACCTGTTTCCATTGGTATCCCGCCTCGGACGCCGCAGCCGGCTGCTGCGGGGCCGGCGGCGCGGGGTTGATGTAGTTGCGAATTGCCTCGATAACGAAGGGCTCCAGGTGCAGAGAATCCGACCAGAAATGGCCGGTGAATTCGCCCAACTCGACCAGCACATCGTCGGGTACGCGAATCGGAAATTGGAGGCTATACCTGGGCATGGTGGGGGCTCCCCTAAAATCGGTTTTTACTAAGCGCTGCTAACCACTACTGACCTGTACTACAGTGCGCTAACACTTACTAAAAATGCCGTGCTGAATACTAAATGCCGCTATATTTTCGGCCTGTATTCGTTAGAGGCGGTTAGTGGCTTTTAGTTCCAAAAATAGTGCGGAGCCGTACGAAATATCGATAGTTAGCGCTAGGTAGTAGTGGTTATCGTGTTTTAGTAAAAGCGAAAAAAACAGGACCCGCCCTGTGCATGCCAACGGCCTGGCGCCGCGAGTTGTAAGCGAGTGTAAGAGTCGGTAAGAGGTTGTAATGGGCGTCAACTGATCGGGCGGCTGCGCCGTTTTTTGCTCATGCGACACGGGATAGTCCCGATGCCGAAACCCAGAAAAAGGAAATACATCATGACCAAAATTATCGCTTCCCTGATCGCCGGCCTGTTCGCTACCGCAGCATTCGCACAAGCGCCAGTCGCCGCCACCACCGCTCCAGCCGCCAAGCCAGCCGTGGTGAAAACCGAAGCGAAGGCTGAAGTGAAAGCCGCTGAAGTCAAAACCGCAGAAGTCAAAACCGAAGCCAAAGCCGAAGTGAAGACCGCGAAAACCAAAGTCCATCACAAGGTCAAAGAATCCAAAGTCGCAGCGCCAGTCGCCGATGCGAAAGCAGAAATCAAAGCCGACACCAAAGTCGCAGCAGCCAAGTAATTCAAGTAATTATATAGACTATATAAACCATTTTAAGGAAATCACATCATGAAAAAAGTAATCGCTACCCTGATCGCCACCCTGTTCGCAGGCGCCGCATTCGCTCAAGCTCCAGCGGCTTCGGCCTCCGCAACCGTCGCCGCATCGACCCCGGCTCCAGCGGCCAGCGCACCGGCCAAGAAAGTGCATCACAAGAAGGCCAAGGCAGTCAAAGCCGCCAGCGCACCGGCGGCATCGGCACCGGCAGCTTCGACCCCGGCGCCGGCAGCATCGGCTCCAGCAGCCAGCAAATAAGTCGCATCCGCTAGCGCAGGACGTGCCGCCCCGGACCTCTGGCCTGGGCGGCGCAAGAAAAAGGGACAGGCTCAGGCCTGTCCCTTTTTTTGGGCGTCGGATGTCGCGCTTTTGCCTGTAAATGGCGGTTTTTGTCCATTTTTCGGCTCAAAGTGTCGATAGAGAGTAAACTACGCACAAATTTCTTTCGCAATTAGGCGATTCGAACATACTTGTGAGTGACGCCATGTCTGAAACCCCAACCTCCCCGATTACCCTTTTCACCGACCTGAACCTCAGCGCGCCCTTGATTCAAGCGCTGAAAGATGTCGGCTACGAGTCGCCGTCGCCTATCCAGGCCGCGACCATCCCGTCGCTGCTGGACAACCAGGACGTCCTGGGCCAGGCGCAAACGGGTACGGGTAAAACCGCCGCCTTCGCGCTGCCTATCCTGTCGCGTATCGATATCAAACAGACCACGCCGCAGGCGCTGGTGCTGGCGCCGACGCGCGAACTGGCGATCCAGGTCGCCGAAGCCTTCCAGACCTACGCCGCGCATATCCCCGGCTTCCACGTGCTGCCGATCTACGGCGGCCAAAGCTACGGCCCGCAGCTGTCGGCGCTGCGCCGCGGCGTGCACGTCGTCGTCGGCACGCCGGGCCGCGTCATCGATCACCTGGACAAAGGTTCGCTCGACCTGTCCAAGCTGAAAACGCTGGTGCTGGACGAAGCCGATGAAATGCTGCGCATGGGCTTCATCGACGACGTCGAACGCATCCTGCAGGAGACCCCCGAAACGCGCCAGACCGCGCTGTTCTCGGCGACCATGCCGTCGGCCATCCGCCGCATCGCCAACACCTACCTGCGCAATCCGAAGGAAATCACGGTCGCCGCCAAGACCGGCACCGCCGAGAACATCCGCCAGCGCTACTGGCTGGTGTCCGGCATGCACAAGCTGGACGCGCTGACCCGCATCCTGGAAGCCGAGAACTTCGACGGCATGATCATCTTCTCGCGCACCAAGCTCGGTACCGAGGAACTGGCCAGCAAGCTGCAGGCGCGCGGCTTCTCCGCCGCCGCCATCAACGGCGACGTTCAGCAGCAGCAGCGCGAGCGCACCATCCAGCAGCTCAAGGACGGCAAGATCGACATTCTGGTGGCGACCGACGTCGCCGCGCGCGGCCTGGACGTGGAGCGCATCAGCCACGTGGTCAACTACGACGTGCCGCACGATCCGGAAAGCTACACCCACCGCATCGGCCGTACCGGCCGCGCCGGCCGCAGCGGCGAGGCGATCCTGTTCATCACCCCGCGCGAAAAGAACTTGCTCAAATCGATCGAGCGCGCCACCCGCCAGCCGATCGGCATGCTGGAGCTGCCGACCATCCAGGCCGTCAACGACGTCCGCATCGCCAAGTTCAAGTCGCAGATCAGCGAAACCCTGGCCCAGGGCGAGCTGGAACAGTTCCAGTCGCTGATCGAGGACTTCGAGCGCGAACAGAACATCCCGGCGGTCGAAATCGCCGCCGCGCTGGCCAAGATGGCGCGCGGCGACGTGCCGCTGCTGCTGGACAAAAAACAGCAAGTGGCCGCCGCCACCTGGGACGAGCGTCCGGGCCGTCAAGTCGGCTTCGAGCGCAACGACCGCAATGATCGTGGCGACCGTGGCGATCGCGGCGACCGTTTCGAGCGTGCCGACCGCGGTGAACGTCCGGACCGCAGCGAGCGTTTCCCGAAAAAGGAACGCATCGTGCGCGCCGCCGATCCTGGCATGCAGACCTTCCGCATTGAAGTGGGCTACCAGCACGGCGTCAAGCCGGGCAATATCGTCGGCGCCATCGCCAACGAAGGCGGCATCGACTCCAAGAACATCGGCCGCATCGAGATCTACGACGACTACAGCGTGCTCGATATGCCGGACAACCTGGCCGGCGACGTGCTCGATCACCTGGCCGGCATCAAGGTAGCCGGCCAGCAGCTGCGCATCAGCCGCGATAACGGCGAGGGCGCACCGTCGTCGGCGCCAGCGCCGGTTGCGGCCCGTCCGGTACCGCCGCGCGCGCCGGCCGCCGCCCGCCCTGCACCGTCGGCCGCTCCGGCAGCTTCGCCGCTGGCCAAGGCCGCGCGCGTGGAATCGGCTGAAGTGGAAGAGGAAGCCGCTCCGAAGAAGAAAAAGGAAAAGCCAGGCAAGGTCACCCTGCCGATGAGCGCCTTCCGCATCGAAGTGGGCAGCAACCATGCGGCCACGCCGTCCAACATCGTCGGCGCCATCGCCAACGAGGCTGGCCTGGAAGCCAAGCATATCGGCCGCATCGAGATCTTCGACACCTACAGCATGCTGGAGCTGCCGGACGGGATGCCGCCGGAACTGTTCAAGCATCTGGGCAAAGTATGGGTCGGCGGCGCGCAGCTGAAGATCAGCCACGCCGAGCGCATGCCGCCGGAATCCGGCAAGGCGACCCCGCCCAAGAAGCCGGCGCCGGGCGCCAAGGGCACGTTCAAGAAAAAATATTGATCACTAAGTCGTAGATCGTTTCACACCACAGGGCCGCAAGGCCCTGTTTTCATATGGGCCGCCTGCACGCGCACGGTGCGCCCGGCGTCGCTGGCGCACCAAAACCACGCCGGGCGCGGCATGCCGGGAAGGCCCGATTGGTATCGTTTTCATAGGAGCGGGCGCGCCTGTCGCCTTCTGGCCCGCTTATTGCATTGAGGATGGGATAAACCGACAAGTCGTTGAGCAAGGAGCACGGAATGACCGCATTGTTTCTACACTCCCGCATACGAGGCGCCGATGCTGTTGCGGAATGACCTGCTGCACTACACGCACCCGTCTCCGCGCACAGTCCGCGTCCTGTGGATCGCCCCCGAGCAAAGCCACGCCTACGTGTTCGACGTGGCGGCGCGGTCGGCCGACGTCGAACTGGTGACGCTGCCGGCGCTGCACGCCGACATCCACGCCGGTCATGCACGGGTGCTGGCGGCCGATCCCTACCTGATGGTGGTCAGCCAGGAGCTGCTGCCGCCCAAGCACCTGCAACTGCGCGCCCGCGCGTGGCAGATCGTCGAAGCGCTGGTGGCGCTGGAGCCGGGCATCTACGAGGCGCGCCAGCGCGGCCAGCTGATCGCGCAGGCCACCGCCACGCACGGCGTCTCGCATCCCACCATCTACCGCTACCTGCGTCGCTACTGGCAGCGCGGCCAGACGCCCAACGCGCTGCTGCCGGACTACTGCAACTCCGGTGGGCGCGGCAAGGTGCGCCAGGCCTCGGCCGGCATCAAGCGCGGCAGGCCGCGCAAGAACGGCGCCGACGATGGTCCCGGCATGAACGCCGACGAGGAAATCCGCCGCACCTTCCGGGTCGCCATCGCGCACTACGCGGCCGGCCACGCCAGGTTCTCGCGGCTGGGCGCCTACCAGCAGATGCTGGCCGACTTCTTCGGCGGTCGCCGCGTCGACGCCGACAGCGGCCGCGTGCTGGCGACGTCCGGCGCGCAGCCAGCCGCGCTGCCGACCTTCGGCCAGTTCAACTACTGGCTCGATCACGACGACGACCGGCCGCCGGAAGTGGCGCGCCGCAGCGCCGCCGCCGCAGCGCGCGGCTCGCGGGCCGCCAGCCAACAGGCCGTCGACGCTGCGGCGCTGTCTGGCCGGCCCGGCGCAGGCTTCTACCTGGACGTGGTGCGCGCCGAAGTGCAGCTGGTCTCGCGCGCCGACCGCCAGCAGGCCATAGGACGGCCGCTGGTGTACGTGGTGGTCGATGTCTTCAGCCGCATGGTGGCCGGTGTCTACATCGGCCTGGGCGCGCCCAGCTGGCAGCACGCGATGCTCGCGCTAGCCAACTGCGGCGCCGACAAGCAGCGCTACAGCCAGCAATACGGCCGCGCCATCGATGCCGGACAGTGGCCCAGCCGCCACCTGCCGGAAACCCTGGCCACCAACGTCGCCCTGAGCGGCGGCGCCCAGTGCGAAACACTGCTCAACAACTTCAACCTGCGCTGCACCGACGCCGGCGACGGCCCGGACGAATGGAAGGCCGTGCTGGAAAAACGCTTCCTGCTGCTGGCGCCGGGCGACGCCGGCACGGCCTGCCGGCTGGACGGCGTGCTCGATCTGGACCAGTTCACCCGCATCGTCATCGACGCCATCCTCTACCACAACAATAGCCGCCGCTTGCCCAACCACGGCCATGCCACGCCGCGCGAACTGTGGGAGTGGGGCGTCGCCGAGCGTGGCGGCAGCCTGAAGACCTATCCGGAACAGCTGCTGCGCTGCAGCCTGATGCCTGCCACGCAGGCCACCGTCACCGCCGACGGCATCGTGCTGTTCGACAGCGTCTACACCTGCGCGCGCGCCATCAACGAGCGCTGGTTCGAGCGCGCGCGCCAGCGCGGGCAGTGGCAGGTGCGCGTCGCCTACGATCCGGCCGACATGGACATGATTTATTTGCTGGACGCCGGCGCGCCCATGCAATTCCACGCCTGCCACATGGCCGACAGCAGCAGCGCGCAGCGCCACCTCGCCGCGGCGGAAATCGCCTACCTGCCACACCCCATCCAAACCGTCTCCGCCACACCCCTACGTAGCACTACGCACGCTTACGCCAGCTTCGCTAACTGATTTTCAAAACCGATAGCACACGGCGCTGTCCAGCGCCGTGCATGCCACTTTCCGCCATTTCGGTGCACGCCTCCCGCTGGTGCGTCGCGCCATTTTTTCCGTTCCTTGCGCCGGATGCGCCGCAAATAAAGTCTGTCGATGGAAGTGCATTCAAGGATGGCGGATCGCCTTATTCCATAAGGCTCGCTTCAACGATGAAGCAAGTTTATTTTGCTTGGCGTTGTGGCACGGCGATTGCTAGATGAGGACTATGGATTCGCAAGTCACGAGAGGAAATCGATGAATAGTAAAACAGTCAAATCGTTTAAATCGTTTAGTGCATTAACGCGGAGGGATTTCCTGTATCGGGCTGCGGCGGTCGGCGGCACCGGCCTGCTGTTGAACACCATGAACGCCTGGGGCATGGGCATAGGCTCGACCGCCTCCGCGCCGCCGGCGCTGAGCGGCAGCGGCAAAGGCAAGAAGGTGCTGATACTGGGCGCCGGCCTGGCCGGCATGACCGCCGCCTACGAGCTGGGGAAGCTGGGCTACCACTGCCAGATCCTCGAAGCGCGCTCGTTCGCCGGCGGCCGCTGCCAGACCGCGCGCAAGGGCTTCAGCCTGACCGAGCTTGGCGGCGAAAAGCAGACCTGCGAATTCGACGACGGCCAGTACATCAACCACGGCCCGTGGCGCATCCCGCTGCACCACCAGTCGACGCTGCACTACACGCGGCTGTTCGAGGTGCCGCTGGAAGTCATGGTCAACGATAACGACCATTCCTTCGTCTACTCGGAAAACGCCGGCCCCTACGCCGGCAAGCGCATGCGGGTGGCCGAGATCAAGGCCGACATGCGCGGCCACGTCTCCGAGCTGCTGGCCAAGTCGGTCAAGAGCAAGCAGCTGGATGCCGAACTGACGGCCGACGACCAGCGCCTGCTGCTGGACTACCTGGCGCACGAAGGCCAGCTGGCCGGCGCCGACCTGCAATACAAGGGGCGCAGCGGCCGCGGCTTCGCCGTCAACCCCGGCGCCGGCATCGTTCCGGGAGCGGGCACGCCGTCCGACCCGCTGGGCTTCAAGGACCTGCTGGCCTCCAAGCTGGGCAACGTCTACAGCGCGGTGCAGGACTTCCCGATGCAGAACACCATGTTCCAGCCGGTCGGCGGCATGGACGCCATCGCCAAGGCGTTTGAAAAGCGCGTCGGCAAGAACATCCGCTACCGCTCGGAAGTGCAGACCATCCGCCAGAACGACAAGGGCGTCACGGTCACCTACAAGGACACCGGCACCGGAAAAAGCGGCAGCATCGCCGCCGACTACTGCCTGGTGGCGATGCCGCTGTCGGTGCTGCGCCAGATCGATACCGATTTCTCGGACAAGTTCAAGAAGGCCGTCGCCACGGTGGCCTACGCGCCGGTCGGCAAGATCGGCCTGCAGATGAAGCGCCGCTTCTGGGAGGAGGACGAGCACCTGTACGGCGGCCATGTGCTCACCGACCTCAAAGGCATCAACACCATCTCGATGCCGTCCTACGGCTGGCAAAAGAAGAAGGGCGTGCTGCTCGGTTATTACCAGTACCAGACGGCGGCGATCGAGACCAGCGCGCTGTCGCCGAAGGAGCGCGCCGCCTTCGCGCTGGAGGCGGGGCAGAAGATCTTCCCGCAGTACACGGAGAACTTCGAGAGCGCGTTCTCGGTCGCCTGGCACCGCGTGCAGTACAACCTGGGCGGCTGGGCCGAGTGGACCGACAAGACCCGCGCCGCCGCTTATCCAATCCTGGTGGAAGGCGAGGGCCGCGTGCTGCTGGCCGGCGAGCACCTGAGCTACCTGACCGGCTGGCAGGCCGGTGCCATCGAATCGGCGTGGCAGCAGATCGCCAAGATCCATGAAAGGGCCAGCGCATGAAGGAGGTATTGATCAAGGCGGCGATGGTGGTCATCGCCGTACTGGCGGCCGGCGCCACGGCGCCATCGCGCGCGCAGGACGCGGCGGCGGATGGCAAGGCGCTGTTCATGAAGAACTGCGCGGCGTGCCATCAGGCCAGCGGCAAAGGGATACCGGGCGCCTTCCCGGCGCTGGCGGGGAACAAGTTCGTGCAGGGGAAGGGGACGGAGGTCGCCACGGTGCTGCTGAAAGGGCGCGGCGGCATGCCGGACTTCAGCGACAGCCTGAGCGACCAGGAGATCGCCACCATTCTCAGTTTCGTGCGCAGCAACTGGGGCAACAAGGCTGCGCCGCTGAGCGAGCCCGAAGTGCTGGCGCTGCGCGATGTGCTGCAAGTCGACCATTTTAGTAACGGCCAGATGTCCAACAAACACTGAAAGAAGAACGCATGAACAAAGCAATCGCTTCCCTGTTGATTCCGGCCGCACTGGCGCTCATGCCGGTCGCTGCCAATGCGGCCCCCAAGGCGGCCCCCAAGGCCGCCGCTGCCGACATCGTCCGCTACAAGATCCCCGGCTCGGACTTCCCGATCGCGCTGGCCGTCACAGTGCCTTCCACCGCCGCCATCCACTTCGTCAGCGGCCAGGTGCCCGCCATCGCCGACGCCAGCGCCGCGCCGGATTCACTGGCCGCCTTTGGCGACACCAAAACCCAGTCCGAATCGGTGCTGAAGAAGATCAAGGAAGTCCTGGAGAGCATGAAGCTCGACATGACGGACGTGGTCAAGATGACCGTCTACCTGGTCGGCGATCCGGCCAAGGGCGGCAAGGCCGACACCAAGGGCTTCATGGAAGCCTACACCCAGCACTTCGGCGGCACGCAGACCAAGCTGCCGGCGCGCGCCGTGGTGCAGGTGGCGGCCCTGAGCAATCCGGGCTGGCTGGTGGAAATCGAAGTCGTCGCCGCAAAAAAATAATACGCGTCAGGTCTTACTTTCTTTTTTATTCAATGGGGATTCACTATGCATAAGGCCATACTCAAGACCGGCGTCGCCGCCGTGTTGTCCACCCTGTCGATGGGTTCCGTCTACGCCGCCGATGCGGCGGCAGCAGCCGACGACGCCACCGTCAGCGCGGTGATCGTCACCGGCACCCGCTCCAGCGGCATCAAGGTGGAGAACAGCGCCTCGCCGATCCAGGTGCTGGACGCGGCCTCCCTGCAACGCACCGGCCAGCCGGACCTGATCCAGGCGCTGGCGCAGAACCTGCCGTCGTTCACGGCGCAGGCCTTCGGCGGCGACACCGCCAACCTGACGCTGTCGGCCCGCCTGCGCGGCCTGAGCCCGAACAACACGCTGGTGCTAATCAACGGCAAACGCCGCCACGGCACCGCCAACCTGGCCGTGCTGGGCGGGCCATACCAGGGCGGCGCGGCGGCTGACCTGAACTACATCCCGGTATCCGCGATCGACCACATCGAAGTGCTGCAGGACGGCGCCGCCGCCCAATACGGCTCCGACGCCATCGCCGGCGTGATCAACATCATCCTCAAATCGAACAATCATGGCGGCACCGCCAGCGCCACCGGCGGCGGCTATTCCGACGGCGGCGGCCGCACCGGCGACGCCTCGGCCAACATCGGCGTCGAACCGTTCAAGGACGCCTACCTGAGCCTGACCGCCGAATCCAAGTACCACGGCTACAGCGACCGTGGCGGCATCGATCCACGCGTGATCACCGCCGCCAACATGGCGGCGTATCCAGGCATGTTCCAGCAGGCCGGCTACCCGCACGTCAACCACATCTCGGGCGACGCGCAATACCACCTGAACGTCCTGGCGGCCAACTTCGGCTACGACTTCGCGCCGGACAGCCAGCTGTACGCCATCGCCACCTGGGGCCACAAGGAAGCGCGCGCCTACGAGAACTACCGTCTGCCGAGCCGCCTGCCGAAGGTCTATCCGACCGGCTTCTCGCCGAAGGAAACCATGAAGCAGGACGACTACGCGCTGACCGGCGGCGTCAAGGGCGTGGTGGCCGGCTGGAATATGGACCTGAGCACCACCTACGGCAAGGACACCAGCAAGATCGGCGTCGCCGATTCGGGCAACGTCTCGCTGTTCAACGACACCGGCACCACGCCGACCGTGTTCCGCGCCGGTTCCTTCATCGCCAGCCAGCTGACCACATCGCTGGAAGCGAGCCGCGAGTTCGCGGTCGGCTGGGCCAAGCCGCTGAACGTGGCGGCCGGCCTTGAACACCGCATCGACAAGTACGAGATCGAAGCGGGCGACGCCGCCTCGCGCTACAAGGAAGGTTCGCAGTCCTATCCTGGCTTCTCGCTGACCGACGCCGGCAGCCACCGCCGCACCAACGAAGCGGCCTACATCGACCTGGCCGGCAATCCGGTCACCGACCTGACGCTGGACCTGGCGGCCCGCTACGAGCACTTCTCCGACTTCGGCAACGCCAAGGTCGGCAAGTTCACGGCGCGCTACGACGTCTCGCCGGTGCTGGGCGTGCGCGGCACCTTCAGCAACGGCTTCCGCGCGCCGACCCTGGCCGAGGAATACTACTCGGCCACCAACGTCGGCCCGACCACCGCCTTCGTGCAGCTGGCGCCGAATTCGGCCGGCGCCAAGCTGGTGGGCGTGGATGGCTTGAAGCCCGAACGTTCGACCAACTTCAGCCTGGGCCTGGTGCTGAACCCGGCCGCCAACCTGGCCATCACGCTGGACGCCTACCAGATCAAGATCCGCGACCGCATCGTCGGTTCCGGCGCCTTGTACGGCTCGGGCGGATCGGTCAACTCGCCGGCGGTGGTGGCGGCGATCAAGGCCAACGGCAATGTGCTCGACAGCACCGTCAGCCAGACCGGCATCAACATCTTCTCCAACGCGGTTGACACCCGCAGCCGGGGCTTGGAGTTCGTCGCCACGCTGAACCAAAGCTACGGCACGGCGGGCAAGGTGGACTGGTCGGTGGCGGCCAACTACAACAAGGTTGAAGTCACCAAGATCAACCAGGCGCCGGCCCAGCTGCTGCCGCAAACGCTGCTCGACAAGACCGCCATCTCCGACCTGGAAACCGCCTCGCCGAAAGTGCGCATCAACCTGGGCGCGCTGTGGAAGATCGGCGCCTGGACCATCAACCTGCGCGAAGCGATCTACGGCAAATCGTCGGAGTACGGCAGCGAGGACGGTTCGGTGTATCACCTGACCGAAATCTCGGCCAAGGCGATCACCGACTTGGAAGTCGGCTACAAGATCAGTCCCGCGTGGTCGGTGGCGGTGGGCGCCAACAACCTGTTCAACAAGTACCCGGACGGCGTGAACCCCTTGCTGCTGGCCGACCAGCGCGCGGCCGGCGACAACGCGGCGGTGAACGTGCTGCCATCGTTCTCGCCGTTCGGCATCAACGGCGGCTACTACTACGTCCGCGCCAACTACAAGTTCTAAACCCCTGGGGTCAAGTCTGACAATCGGACACGAACCCTGCCGTAGCGACGACTACGGCAGGGTTCGTGTCCGAATGTCAGACTTGACCCCGGTTTTTTTGCGTGTAGCATGGCGACATCGTCAAACGGAGCGCACGCATGTTGAAAACTATGGGCAGGAAGCTGCTGGCGGCGGCTGTCGCGGGTAATGTAGGCGGCGCCGGTGCGGCACCCATGACTTTGCAGGATTACCTGGCGCTGAGTGGTCCCGCGCCGACGCTGCACGTGGCTTATGGCGCGGCGCCGTCGCAGTTCGCGGAGCTGTTCCAACCGGCCGGCGACGGCCCGTTCCCGGTCGCGGTGATCGTCCACGGCGGCTGCTGGACCAAGGAATTCGGCGGCATCACGCAGATGCACAATATGGCCGGCGACCTGCAGCGGCAGGGCGTCGCGGTCTGGAATATCGAGTATCGCCGCTTCGACGAGGCGGGCGGCGGCTATCCCGGCATGTACCACGACGTCGCCACGGCGCTCGACCACTTGCGCGTATTGGCGCCGCAGCGGCGGCTGGACTTGTCGCGCATCGTGCTGGTCGGGCATTCGGCCGGTGGCCACCTGGCGCAGTGGGCCGCCTCGCGCGCGCGCCTGCCGCGCAGCAGTCCGCTGTACGTGGCCGATCCGCTGCCGGTCCCCACCGTCATCAGTCTGGGCGGCCTGGCCGACTTGCGCAACGAGGAAAAACTGATCAAGACCAGCTGCGAGCGCGACATGGCGCAGCTGGCCGGCAGCGCCAGCGCCGCGCGGCCGGATATTTTCTCGGACACTTCGCCGGCCGAGCTGTTGCCGTCCGGCGTGCGCACGCTGCTGATCCACGGCGAGTTCGACACCGTCTCGCCGTTGCGCGCGGGCCACGACTATGCGCGCCGGGCCCAGGCGGCCGGCGACCACGCCGAGGTGATCGTGCTGCCGGGTGGCAGCCATTACGACGAAGTGGCCGCCACGTCGCCGTCTTGGACCATCGTCTCGGCGCAGATCCGCAAGGCGCTGGACCTGCCGCCGCGGTGAGCGCCGGGCCGGCGCCGTTACAACGCGCCGGTGTATGCTGTCGCCATGGATTCCCTGATCGCCGCCTCCGCGCGCGCCCTCGCAGCCGGTGATGCGCTCGGCGCCCTCAAACGCGTCGCCCTGCGCGACGACCCGCCGGCCTTGGCCCTGCGCGGCATCGCCATGGCCCAGCTGGGCGAGCACGGGCGGGCGCGCGAACTGCTGCGCCGCGCCGCGCGCGGCTTCGGCTTCCACGAAGAATTGTCGCGCGCCCGCTGCGTGATCGCCGAGGCCGAGGTGGCGTTGGCGGTGCGCGATTTCGCCGGCTCGCCGCGCGCATTGACGGCGGCGCTGGCCACGCTGGAGGCCCACGCCGACCGCGCCAACGCGCTGCATGCGCGCCTGATCGCGGTGCGCCGCTTGCTGTTGCTGGGCCGCCTGGACGAAGCTGGATCGGCGTTGGCGCTGCTCGACGCGCGCGGCCTGCCGCCGGCGCTGGAGGCGGTGGCCGAGCTGGCGGCGGCGGAACTGGCGCTGCGTTCCCTGCGCATCGCGCCGGCCCGCTCGGCGCTGGAGCGCGCACAGGCGGCGGCCGCGCGCGCCGGCATCCCGGCATTGCTGGCCGAGGTGGAGGAGGCACGCAACGCCTTCGGCCGTCCCGCCGCCCGCCGCCTGGCCGCCGGCGCCGAACAGATGCTGCGCCTGGACCAGGTGGCCGCGCTGCTGGCCTCCGACACGCTGGTGGTCGACGCCTGCCGCCGTGGCGTGGGCACCGGCGCCGAGTGGCGCCCGCTGGCGCGGCGGCCGGTGCTGTTCGCATTGGCGCGCGCGCTGGCCGAGGCCTGGCCCGGCGACATCGCCCGTGTAGCCCTGATCGCCTCCGCCTTCAACACCCGCGACCCCGACGACACCCACCGCGCCCGCCTGCGGGTCGAGATCGGCCGCCTGCGCGCGCTGGTCAAGTCCCAGGCGACCATCGAGGCCACCGCCTGCGGCTTCGCGCTCAAGCCGCTGGGCGCGGGCGAGGTGGCCGTGCTGGCGCCGCCCATCGACGGCGAGCAGGGCGCGCTGCTGGCGTTGCTGGCCGACGGCGCGGCGTGGTCGACCTCCGCGCTGGCGCTGGCGATGGACGCCAGCCAGCGCACCGTGCAGCGCGCGCTGGCCGAGCTGGAAGCGGCCGGCCGCGCGCGGCCGATC